>NZ_JAUBUC010000066.1:0-23327 GCF_036705285.1 Microcoleus sp. B4-C1
CGTCCAAAAAGGACGGGCGGGACGCCCATCCCACAATAACAATTAAAATTGTAAGTTATTTAATTCGCGCTCCTAAGTAGAAAGCAAAACCACTTTTTGCGTCCAGGAATGAATGACTAAATGTTGTGAATTCCATCGCTACTAAAACCGCGATCGCCCGTATTAAATAATCGCAAAAATCTTCGCCCCAATCTAAAATTCCGAATAGCTCAGCAGCCGCACTATTTTTTCATCATCGTTCAATTCGCCGACAATTCGGCGCACCGGTTTCGGCCAGATTTTAATCAAAGTAGGAGTTGCTGAAATCTGATCTGCCTCAGCTTGGTCTGGATGTTTCAAAACATCAATTACTTTTAAAGTGTAGGGACGATCGAGGCATTGCTCTAAGAACTGGTGTAAAGTTTCGAGGGTGCGTTCGGTGCTGGGGTTGCTGCCGGAAACAAACAGACGCAAAACGTACCCTTGAGTTTGTGGCGGTGGGGTGAGTGCTGTTGGTTTGGGAAGCCGAGTCTGCTGCGCTTGCGGAAAGCCCAAGGGAGTTACTATGGAATTGCTCCAGTCCGATCGAGCTTCGGGGCTGGCATACTGTACAACTAAGTCGTGATTTTCCCAAAGTTCGGGGAATTGTTCGTGATAAGTAGCAATCGCCATCGGTTCGCACATTTCTTCGCTCCGGGGATGCCACACTAAGTCGCCAGTCCCAAAAATGGCGTTCAGCAGCGTTTGATGTCGCAGCACAGGGGGGTAGGCCTCGGCAGCAACCCGCACCTGCCGATCGCCTGGATCGAGCCAGGAGTCAACGGTTGCCGTGTAGCAAGGTATCAGAAAATGCGGCGGTTCCGACAAACCGAGGATCTCCTGTAGAGCTACGCACAACTGCAAATGCCACCGAGTTTGCTTGCGGGGGTCTATGCAATAGATTAAGTCTCCCCCTGGTGTAAACAGCGCAATGCCTTTGAAAATTTCTGGCAAAATAGGGCGATCGACTTTCAATTCAGTACACCAATAAAAGTTAACAGTTAACAGTTAACTTTTAACTGCTAACTGTTAACACTCGACCTTTAGACTCGACCTCGGAGCATCTGAGCCATTTCGTTCGGGAACGGCGAGTTCTCTACACAAAGTTCTTCAGTAATCCGACCTTCTTGATAAAGACCGTAGAGCGACTTATTCATCGTCGTCATGCCTTCATAAGTATCTTTGATCATGATTTGATTAATTTCCTCATTCTGGCCCTTCAGAATGTATTCCTTAACCACGTCGGTATTGATCATAACGTCGTGGAAAGCAGCCCGCTTTCCGTCTGTGGTTTTGCACAGCAGTTGAGCAATAATCGCCACTAGGGATTCGGAAATGGAAACCCGTATGGCCTCCTGTTCTTCCGCCCCGAACATATCAAGAATCCGGTTCAGGGTTTTAACCGCACTGTTGGTGTGCAGGGTTCCTGCAACTAAGTGACCGGTTTGAGAGGCTTTGAGGGCGATTTCCACCGTCTCTCTGTCCCGAATTTCTCCTACTAGCAGCATATCGGGGTCTTGTCGCAGAGCGCCTTTGAGAGCGCTCATAAACTTGAGGGTGTGCCTGCCGACTTCCCGGTGCTTAATCAAGGATTTTTTGCTTTCGTGTACGAATTCTACCGGGTCTTCGATCGTGATGATGTTGTAGGCTTTATTCTTATTGATGTAGTCGATCATCGCGGCCAAGGTGGTAGACTTACCCGAACCTGTCGGCCCTGTCACCAAAATCAGCCCTTTGTGGTAGCCACATATTTTCCTAAATACCTCCGGCAGTTTCAATTCCTCCATTGTCAAGATTTTGGCAGGAATTAGCCGCAGCACCATTGCCGGGCCGGCCAAGGAGTCCATGCAACTGATCCGAATGCGGACGAACCCGAAGTCGAAAGCGCCGTCAAAGTCTAGGGTTTTTTGGAAAATTTCAATTTCTTCATCGCTCATGCACTCCCGCAACCAGCCAAAAAACGTATCTAAATCCGTCGGTGGATAGCCGATGTCGGCAATCTCGCCCCGCGTGCGGAAGCGGGGAACTTCGTTTACTCCGAGGTGAAGGTCGGATACTCCTTCTTCTTTGGCTCGCATGACTAGCTCTTTCAAAGTCGGAGATCCGCCGCTGCTAGAACTCTGGCTTTTAGGTGTGGCGAAGGATTGCGAGGCTGGTGCTGGTGCCGGTGGCGCTGCTGGTGCTGGTGCCGGTGGCGGTGCTGGTGGCATTCCTGCTGCTCTGGGGGGCATTCCGGGAGCAGGAGGGCGGGGCATTCCGGGTGGTGGGGGGGCTCCGGGTACGGGCGGGCGAGGAGCGGGCGGATGCTGTTGTGTCATATGCGCTACCTTAAGTTGGTGAGAAGGCTGACTCGAACAGATGATTTGTGGGAGTTCAACAATGCCGATCGCCATTGTGCGGGTCTTGCACAAAAGCCTAACTGTTGTACTCAGTCTATCCTAAGAGGGGGTCATAATGCTGCACTACTAAGGAAATATTCTGCCAATTGGAGGATGCGATCGCTCTGGCCCTACGAGCAAATATGGATTTTCTACTTTTTGGGAGAATTTTTGTTAAGGAAAAGAGTTTTCCGCAGCCAAGCAGTATAAATTGATACTTTAGCCAAATATTAAGGACTTAAACGGATGAATTCTGTCGATCGGGCTTTTACTCCAGCTTTGGAGTTGGCGGAGTCGATCCGCACCCTGGAAGTGTCGCCTTTAGAAATTGTCAATTTGTACTTGGAACGGATCGATCGATTAAACCCTGAGCTGGGCAGTTATTTTACTGTAACGGCTGAGCGGGCGATCGCCCTAGCTAAATCTCAAACCGAACAACTAGCTGGGTTAAACAAGCCACAGGAATTGCCACCTTTTTTCGGAGTGCCGATCGCCATTAAAGACTTGACACCAGTTACCGGCGTTCCGTGTACTTACGGCACTCAGGCTTTGCTGGGTAACATCTCTGCCTACGACGAGTCAGTAGTATGGCGGATCAAAGCAGCAGGATTTAACATTCTGGGAAAAACAGCAACCTCTCAAATTGGCTCATTGCCCTACACCGAGCCAGAAGGTTTCCCACCGGCGCGCAATCCCTGGAATTTAGACTATACGCCCGGAGGTTCCAGTGGAGGCTCAGCGGCGGCTGTAGCAGCGGGTTTGTGTGCGATCGCCCAAGGTTCAGACGGCGGCGGTTCGATTCGAGGCCCAGCTTCCTGCTGCGGTTTAGTGGGCATTAAACCATCGCGGGGGCGAGTTTCCTGGGCACCTGTCGGAGATTACCTCAGCGGCATTTCTGCCAACGGCCCCCTGGCGCGCACTGTAGCTGACGCCGCCGCACTTTTGGATGTGATGTCAGGCTACACAACAGGCGATCCGTACTGGCTACCCGATTCAAATCCGACGTTTTTAGAGGCTTCCACTCAAGAGTTAGGCAAGCTACGAATTGCTTTTTCTACCAGTATTTCCCCTGTGGGCGAGGCTTCGGCTATCTGTCAGCAAGCGGTGCTCGAAACCGTCAAGTTACTGACTGATTTGGGTCATGATGTCGAACCTGGATGCCCGGATTTTACGGGTTTAATCGAACCGTTTATCGCAATTTGGCAGTCTGGGGCCGCGGCAAGTGGCATTCCCGGCCCTGCTTTGGAACCCATGAATCGCTGGCTGTTAGAAAGAACTATTTCGGCTGGGGAATATTTGCGGGCGGTGAATCAAATGCAGGTGATTTCACGGCGGATTGTGGGATTCTTTGAAAAATTTGATGTGTTAGTTTTGCCCACTTATATGCACTCGCCAATCCGGGTTGGGGAGTGGGCGGATTTGAGTTTTGAAGAAACTTTGCAGCGCATTATTAATTGGGTAGCTCCTTGTCCGCCGTTTAATGCTAGCGGTTTGCCTGCGATCGCACTGCCTGCTATTTTAGATAACAACGGTTTGCCCGTGGGAATTCAAATTATTGGGCGGCCCGCGGCGGAAGCAACTTTAATTACTTTAGCGGCGCAAATGGAAGCGGCGAAACCTTTCCCCGTTTTAGATTTTAAATAGGGAATAGCAAGGGATAAAAGCACGTTTTCCTTTTTTTAGGGGTATGCCAAATCAGAATTTGTGTGCGGGGAACTAGAAATCTGGTTTTTCGCATAAGTTTCTATTGACTGTTGACCCCCTCGCATCCAGGATACAAGCCCCCGGATTCATCCGTCCAGAAATAAAAAACCTCTATCCGATAAAGGAGCCCCCGAATTGATCCGTGGGGTCAATGCTTCAATTATTTAATCTAAAATCTAAAATCTAAAATCTAAAATCTAAAATCTAAAATCGATTGACTGTTTGACATTTGAACAATATTGATGCAACGGGAAACGAGAGGATTGAGAAAAAGGACAAATTTCAGCTTTAATTTCGGTAAAGAAATATAAAATAATTCTTAAGGTACTTGACATTTTTTGGAAAAACGCTATAATTTTTTCAAAATTATTCCCGATGGCGGGTGTATCTAAAAAAATAGCTTATGTTTAACACAGCAGGACGGTTTCCAGAAAATCCGATTCCGGGGAATGTTGTGGGTGTTTCAGCGGAAATACTAGACTTATTTGGCAGTAAGTTCGATCGCTTAAATCCGCTCAGCCCAAGCGCCGTCGGCGATACCAATATTTTATTTGATACCAGCTACGATTTGACTCAAAAACCAGATTTGCCGGCGGCTGCGACTGGTAGTGCGATCCTCTACGAGGGCTTCGCTAACGACCTTTTTGGGGCATCCACCGACTTCGGTCTCCCATCGTCAGGAGGCGACAATCTTAAATTTGATAGTAGTCTAAAATCCCCGACCGCTACCTCCACTCAAGGTGAGATAGACGAACTGACAGGGATGGCTTTACCTGTTGGTGAACTCTCCCTATCCCAAACTTCTTCCCTATTTCCTGATGAAAACTGGGCTTTCAATTTTAAAAATTACACCATCGATCACCAAGGTTTAAACACCCTCAACCTTAAAGTTGGTTACGGGTTAAAAGCGGGAATTACCCCAAACGAATATCCAGATTTTGTGCCCATTTACCAAAGCATTGATAATTTCCTAGTTAACTACCCGAACGAAACAGATTTTTGGGAAATTCTCAACAAAAATTTGACGGAAAAGGTGCTTACTGAAAATCCGGTACTGACAGATGTTACGATTCAACTGGAAGTTTTGCCAACGGAGGTATTGCCCTACGATCGCGCCAGTACAGTTTTCCGCAGTCAATCGGGCAAAATCACAGAAGATTGGAATTTTTCAGTCAAAGACTACGCAATCAATCACCAAGGATTGAACAAGCTCAATCTCGATATAGATTACCAGTACAAACCGGAAATCGCTCCCAATGAATATCCCGATTTTGTGCCAATCTACAATAGCATTGATAACTTTTTAACCACATATCCGAACGAAACAGATTTTTGGGAAGTTGTCAATAAAAACTTGACTCAAAATATCCTCAACGAAAATCCTGCCTTGGCGGCAATTAAAATAGATTTCAACGTTCTGCCAAGCCAAACCTTGCCCTACAACCGCACCAGCAAAGTTACTCGCACTCAACCCAGCAATCCTCAAGGAACTTTCCTAGTTGGCAATAGCCGGGGAAATAATGTACTTCGGTTTGACGGCAATACCGGCAATTTTCTAGGCGAATTTATTCCACCGGGAAGCGGCGGTTTGTTCAATCCAGATACGATCGTTTTTGGGCCCGATGGCAATGGCGATGATAAGTCGGACATTTACGTTACTAGCGGCGACAAGCCCGGAAATTCGGGAGAACCGACAGCATCTGCGGTATTGCGGTATGACGGAATTACTGGCGCATTTATTGACAAGTTTGTCGCCGATAATCCGAACACGGCGGTCGATGAAACTGGCGGATTGTTTCGCCCTTATGGTTTAGCTTTTGGCCCTGACGGTAATTTTTATGTCAGCAGTTTTTTGAGTGACCAAATTCTGCGATATAACGGCCAAACAGGACAGTTTATTGATGTATTTGCTTCGGGAAATCAGCAAGCGGGAGGATTGAATGGCCCGAACGGTTTACTGTTTGCTCCTGACGGCAATTTGTACGTGACAACGCAGGGGAGTGTGGCGACCAACGGTCAACCAGATTTTAGCGCAGGTTTCCCCAGTCAGGTGCTGCGTTACAACCCGCAAACCCGGCAGTCAAGTATCTTTGCTTCGCCCGATCCTTCGCCTCGGAGTCAGGGATTTGCAAGTCTTTTGGGAATGGCAATCGGGCCCGGTGACGGCGACCTTTATGTCAGCGATTTTGCTAACGATATCAGGCGCTACAATTTAAAAAGTGGGGAATTGGTCAAGGTTTTATCTACCAATTATACTGATACTTCGCCCAGTAGCAATTATGTAGGTAGTTTGGCTTTTTCGCCGATCGGCAATTTGTTTGCAGTTGGCTTTGACAACCGCGCCAATGCTAACGGTGCCGGCGCTGTTTTGCGGTATAATGGCAAGACTGACGAACCGCTGCCAATATCGGGAAATCCTGGGTCGAGTAACAGTTCTATTTTTGTCCCTCCCGACAGCAAGCTACAGCGTCCAATAGGAATTGCTTTCTTTCCGTCCGATGCTCAACTGACGGAGAAATGGAATTTTACATTGGCAAATTACCCCATTAATCATCAAGGGTTAAACAACCTGAATATTGATGTAAATTATAAGTACAAAGACGGGATTCAAAATTCTGAGTATCCTGATTTTGTGCCGATTTACAAGAGCATTGACAATCTTTTAGTTGACTACCCGAACGAAACAGATTTTTGGGAAATTGTCAACAAGAATCTGACCGAAAAAGTGCTTGCTGACAATCCGGCAATTGCGTCTGTGACGGTTGATTTGGATGTTTTACCGACGAACCGATTGCCTTACGATCGCAGCAGTACCGTTACTCGCACTCAAGATGGTAAATTAGGCGAAGCATGGGATTTCAAGATTCCTAATTACTCGATCGATCACCAGGGTTTGAATAACCTCAATATGGATGTCAAATATCAGTACAAACCAGGAATTACGCAGGATGAGTATCCAGACTTTGTGCCGATTTACCAAAGCATCGACAGTTTCTTGACTAATTATCCCAATGAAACGGATTTCTGGGAAATTCTTAATAAGAGTTTGACGCAAAAGCTGCTAGCCGAAAATCCGGCTTTGGATGGGTTGCAAATTAATCTGGAGGTTTTGCCGACAAACAGATTGCCTTACGATCGAGCTAGTATTGTGTCGATCGCTTAGCCTATCATTGAAAATTAGATGGAAAAATCTTGACAAGAAATACATACTTAGCTACCGTAAGGGTAAGGTTAAGTACGTTGCGTAGAAACCAGGTTTTTTCGTGTCCAAGACAAACCCATTTAAATTGTCTGTTGTGGTGTGGTGAAAAACCCGGTTTTTTTAAGAAACCGGGTTTCTGAATTAGACCGAGTTTGCCAAAGTTCATCTTGGGATGTATGTCTGTGTCCCGCTGCATTTGATACCTAAATAGTGGTGGACGCAAATAGGATAAAAAACCAGGTTTCGGCGTTAAAGTCGATCGCTCACAACCTGTTATTTTGACTCTTAACCTGGTTCTTGTGCTTCCAGGACTGAAAAATATAGTTTTTTTTATCGGAGTTCGTGCTGCGCCCAATTTCTAGTCATCCAACCCATATTTTACCAATAAACCCAGTTGCTCCCGCCCAGTCCTACTTATTACCAATTACGCTGTAAAATATTGATAATACCTCTTTAGATTGATAGACATTTTGATTATTTCCTTTTAAAACTGGTAGCAGTTCGCTGCCAATATGTAGGGTAAAAAATTTATGTTAACTTCCGGGCCAATTACCGCCCCCGTTCCCGTTTTCCTGGTTCTTTTAGCAATCATGCTACTCGCGCCGCTGGTATTTGAGCGCTTGCGACTACCGGGAATAGTGGGTTTAATTATTGCTGGCGTAATTGTCGGGCCCAACGGTCTCAATTTGCTGCAACGAGACGCTACTATTGTTTTGCTAGGTACTGTAGGATTGCTGTTTTTGATGTTCCTAGCGGGACTGGAAACTAGCCTTGACGATCTCAAACTGAATGCGGACAAAGCAGTCATATTTGGGCTAGCTACTTTTGCGCTACCGATGATATTGGGGACAGGGGCTATGCTGCTGTTGGGATATAGCTGGCTGGCTGCAATTTTAGTCGCTTCTTGTTTTGCTACGCACACGCTTTTAGCGCTGCCAATTCTCACCAAATTGGGATTGATGCGAACTCAGACTATTACTACGACTTTGGGGGGGACTTTAATTACGAATGTGTTGGGACTGTTGGTGCTGGCAATTGTTGTCAAAGCTTACAAAGGAAATCTCACTCTCGAATTTTGGCTGTTTCTCATTCCATCTCTTGCTATCTACACTTTTGCTACTTTGTGGGGCGTTCCCAAAATCGGTCGCTGGTTTTTTAAGAAATTTGGACATGACGAAAATGCCGAATTTATATTTGTATTAGCAACCCTATTTCTAGTTTCTTACGCAGCAGAACTAATTGAAATTGAGGCAATTATTGGTGCATTTTTATCGGGAATTGCCATTACTCAAATTATTCCCAAAATGAGTCCCCTGATGAATCGGATTGAGTTTATTGGCAATACGCTGTTTGTGCCGTTTTTTCTGATTTCTGTGGGGATGTTAATTGACCCGCTAATTTTGGTAAAGCAGCCGCAGTCTTTGTTGGTGGCGGCGGTGATGATTTTAGCAGAGGTGGCGAGCAAGTTTTTGGCAGCTTGGCTACCGGGGAAATTATTTGGCTTTGAGTTTCCGAACATTATGGTAATGTTCGGCCTTTCTGTTGCTCAAGCTGCTTCTACTTTGGCGGCGATTACGGTTGCTTTTGAGATTAAATTGGTCGATCGCGTAACGGTGAACGGCATCATTGCCATGATTTTAGTAACTTGTGTCGCTTCTCCTTGGATTGTATCTCGGTGGGGTCAAGAAATGCAGCCGCCTGGGTCGAGTTTGCCGGTTCCTACTGCGGGAAAGCATTCATGGGGAGAGCGAGTTTTAGTGCCTGTTGCTAATCCGAATACGGAAGATAATTTGTTGCGTTTGGCTTTGATTTTAGCAAAAACATCTCAGGGAACTTTGTTGCCACTGCATATTTTGTCCGATCGCGGAGAAGCAATTTCGCCCGCAGAGAAAATGCAGCAAACTCAACTTTTGACTGCTGCCGAAACTGTCGCCCATGCGGCTGCTTGTGCGGTTGAACCGATCGCGAGGATAGATGATGCGATCGATCGCGGAATCCTACGGAGTGCAACCGAACGCGAGGCTAGTTTAATAGTTTGCGGTTGGAAGGGATTTTCCACGACTCGCGACAATTTTTTTGGCAGCATCATTGATACTGTGATCAGGCGATCGCCCGTACCCGTACTGATTGCTCGATTTCCCGATCCTCTCCAGAATACAGCCAGAGTTCTTTTGGCGGTAACTGACAGCGAGTTGACTCGGTTTGGATTTCAGGAAACAGTGGATATTGCTAAGAGTTTAGCCGATGAACTCAAGGCGACTTTGCAAGTGTTGTTGGTGGCGACAAAACGGGAACAAAGCAACAAAAGTGCGGCGGAGGTGGAAATTCTCTCTGAGATACCAGTAAATCGGGTGCGAGGAAATTTTATCAAGCTAGTTTCGCAGAATTTGTTAGAACACGATTTGCTAATTTTAACCACAATTTCTCACCAGAATTTGTGGGAAAAACCGGGAACTCTCAAAGAACCAGAAGCGATCGCCCGGACTCACCAAAATATTTCGATGCTTGTTGTTTATTTTCCTGTATACCAACCCTAAATCATTGGGGTAATTATTGTAGGGGCAACCACGGGGGGTTTGCCCCTACAACAATTACACAATTCATTTAGGATTGCTGTAGTTGCCCTTGTGCGCTCTTTCTTAGCTTAGGAAAGAGCGCACAAGGGCAACTACATACCTAAAATTTCAGCTTTATTTGTGACAATTGTGTAAGTCTTATATTTAATCCTAATCCAACGGAATTGCTAGCAAAATTTCCGCACCTTGGCGCGGTTTGGGAATACACTCGATCGCTCTTTTCACTCGCGAAGTTGATATTTTTTGGGCTGCAGATTAAAAAATCCTTCAACTCATCATCATTAGCACTCGCACAAGAAGTGCACTTAGGTACGGAATGTGCGATCGGCCAGTAAATATGCGTAGAGGCTTTGCCGATCGCACCCCGATGCAGGCAATTTCTCGGCATCTAGAACAATATCTCGGTATCTGGGAAAATTTTGAGAATATGGTGATCTACCCCCTCTAGTTCAATAAGGTAAAAATGAGCATCAGACCAAATTTCAGATGGTTTTCTTCGGTGGCGAGTGTTTTGGGTTCGATTTCGATCGGCCCTTTGAGCGACGCGACATCCTCTGTAAAAGCTGCAGAAACGGTTGTTGTCCGCAAAGGTATTTTAGAATCGTCAATATCGGTTGCGGATTTGCGCGAACTCGCAGAAACAGGAAAAGTCCCCGCCAAACTGCAAGCTTATGCCAATCTCTTGTCTGACGAACAGCGGAGTAAAATTTTTCGGGCGCTGCAAGCGAAAATTCCCCTCAATGTAGTCGGCCTGAGCAACTTGCTAAATACGGGCATTGGCACTGGCATCCTGACGGATTTGACTACTGTCATACCCAGGCGCGACGGTGGGGGTGTGGAAGCGCTGCGAGCCGCTCTGGTGCAGGGAGCAAAAGCGCCGGAAGGCTTATCTATATTGAGTTTCATTGAATCTTATCCGAGTTCGCGGGTCGTGGTGGATCTCGATCGAGCTTTCGCTGTTTTGGGAAATATGAACGTAAGTTTTTGGCAAACTCAGCGCTTTATGGCGGCGATCGCACCGCAGTTAGCAGCGGTTAAACCCGCGTTTAAGCTGCCTTTCGATCCAACCCAGCCCGGCCCTAATGTCGTGCAGGTACGGGCGCTAGATTTGAACGATAGCACCCGCAATCGACTTATTCCAGTTGATGTGTATTGGTCGGAAGCTGCGACAGCCGACAAACCGACGATCGTCTTTTCTCACGGGTTGGGTTCCGTCCGCACGGATTTGCGCTACTTAGCCGAGCATTTGGCGTCTCACGGCTATGTAGTAGCAGCTTTAGAACATCCCGGCAGCAACGAGACGAATACCAATGCTGCGATGGCGGGGATGTGTCCGTTGCTAGCTCCTCAAGAGTTTTTAGACCGTCCCAAAGACATCAGTTTTGTACTCGACGAACTGACAAAATTGAACCAAACTGATGATAACTTGCAGGGGAAAATTGCGATCGACCGATCGATAATAATTGGCTATTCCTTTGGCGGCGCTACAGCCTTGTCCGTGGCCGGCGCCGAACTGCAATTGAGCGGACTCAAACAAAGGTGTCAGGGGGATTTGATTGGGTTCAGCTTAGGCGAAGGCATTCAGTGCGCGGCGGCCGGATTGCCCGAAGAACGGTATCAATTGCGGGATGGGAGGATTAAAAGGGCGATCGCCATGAATCCGATCGCATCATTATTATTTGGAGAAACGGGCTTAAGTAAAATTAAGATTCCCACATTAATAGTAGCATCTTCTGCCGACAAAACCACTCCTGCCTTAGCAGAACAAATTGCCGGCTTTCCAAAAATTCCCTCTCCTAAATGGCTAGTTGGTTTTGTAGGAGGAACGCACTTAAGCGTCAAAGATCCGAGTACAACTTTAAACCAAGTTCGCAGGCCGAGCACAGTAATTACCGGCGATGAACTTGTCGGCGACCAAGCTGTTAGCATACGCAATTATATTAAAGCTGTAAGTTTGGCTACCGCCGCTCAACTGACTGCTGAAGCTGAGAAATATGCAGTCTTTCTAACACCAGAATACGCGCAATTTGCCTCCACATCGGCAATCCCGGTGCGGCTAGTAACAGAAATTTCCCCGGAAATTAATACCGTCGTGCAAACTTTTATTCAAAGGAATAAGTAGTTATTAGTCATTAGTCATTAGTCATATCATGTCCGGTCAATTAACCATGATTCCTGTAGGGGCGGGTTCGCCAAGATATTGAATAGAAACGGGAAAATCTGTAAACCCGCCCCGACCTTTAATCGCCGTCAATCGATGGGACATAATATCATTAGTCATTAGTCATGAGCTAATAACTAATGATTAAGACTGGTAGTAATATCAAATAAGGTGACATCGAAATTATACTTGAGTGCGAGCGGGACGATCGCTCCTGAGAGCGCGGAGCCACACGGGAAACTCCCACTGCACTGGGAAAATTATGATTCCGATGTCAGCGGAAACGAGATTACGACTAGCAGCCTTTCCTTTTGTATGCGCGGTAGCTTAGCCCCCAGGGTGGATTTTCTTCTTAAGCTGTTTCTGATATTTTTTGTCCGTGCAAGGGCAAAATATAACCAAGCGCTTTCACAAACTCTACTCCCCAACTGCGATGCCTAAAAAAAATCTTATCCCACTATTGATTCTGTTGGCAGCCCTGTTTACCCTTTACGGTGACACTTTAACTTTTCTCCCCAAACCTGTAAGAGATAGTAGCGTGGCCAGTCGAAAGTTCTTCGTCGGGTTGTGGCCAGATTGGTTGAGGCCGAGAGATTTCAACGAGAAAAGGGAACAGGATATTGAGAAACTGCAAAAAAGTCCTAGCCCGAGTCGATAGTTTTGAGCTACCAACGAGAAACCCTGTTTCTTTAACAATACCTAGCCATTTCCTTGTAGGTTGGGTTAAGCGAAGCGAAACCCAACAGTACGATTTTAGATTTGGGATTTTAGATTTTTCCTCCAATCTCAAATCGATTAAACTTGAGATTTTATACCAATTTTTTATGAAGCCCTGTAGAATCCGATCCCCCCTAGCCCCCCTTAATAAGGGGGGGAAAAGATTTCGATCAAAGTCGCCCAACAATCAGGGGGATTTAGGGGGATCGAGATATGTGCAACTTCACATTAAATTGGTATTAGATTTTCCTCCCAGCGGTAAGGTGTGCATTGCACACCCTACAGATAGAGGTTATGCGTCCAGACTGTTTTAGATTTGTACTCCCATCTAAAATCTAAAATCTAAAATCTAAAATTGATTAAGCGTGCTTTTTCAACCAGCTAAACATAGCTCGCAAATCTTTACCAACTTCTTCAATAGGATGTTCTGCTTCCTGACGGCGCATGGAGGTAAAACCTGGCTTGCCGGCTTGGTTTTCCAGAACGAATTCGCGGGCAAATTGGCCGGATTGAATTTCGCTGAGAATCTTACGCATTTCGGCGCGGGTTTGATCCGTGACGATGCGGGGGCCGCGAGTTAAATCGCCGTATTCTGCGGTATTGGAGATGCTGTCGCGCATTTTGGCGAGGCCTCCTTCTACTACTAAGTCAACGATAAGTTTAACTTCGTGCAAACATTCAAAATAAGCTAATTCCGGTTGATATCCGGCGTCAACTAAAGTTTCAAATCCAGCTTTAATTAAGGCGCTCAAACCGCCGCACAAAACTACTTGTTCGCCAAAAAGATCCGTTTCTGTTTCTTCGCGGAAAGTGGTTTCCAGGATGCCGGCTCTGGTGCCGCCGATACCTTTAGCATAGGCCATTGCCCGATCGCGCGCTTGACCGGAAGCATCTTGATATACTGCAAACAAACTCGGAACACCTTCCCCTTGTTCGTAAGTCCGTCGCACCAAGTGTCCGGGGCCTTTGGGGGCAACCATTACTACGTCTACATTGGCAGGGGGAACAACTTGGCCGAAGTGAATGTTAAAACCGTGAGCAAATGCTAAAACATTTCCTTCAGAAAGGTTCGGTTCGATTTGTTCTTTGTAAATAGTTTTTTGAACTTCATCGGGCAATAAAATCATGATGAAGTCAGCAGCGGCGGCTGCTTTGTCTACCGGGTGAACTGTTAAACCCGCGTCGGTTGCTTTGGCGGCAGATTTGCTACCGGGATACAAACCGACAACGACATTCATGCCACTGTCTTTGAGGTTAAGCGCGTGGGCGTGTCCTTGGGAACCGTAGCCGATGATAGCAATCGTTTTGTTGGCTAAGAGGTCTAGGTTCGCGTCGGTGTCGTAATACATACGGGCCATAATCCTTGTCTCCTGAGATGCAAATTGGGTGATTGACTGCAAAACTCTCATTTTATCAAAGTAGGGTACTTTTTTTACATAATTTTTTTAATTAAGATTTGAGCGGGGGAAATTTTAGCGAGATCGCGCTGAATTTAGCAGGGTTTGTCGCCGAGTCAAATATAATTGTCAATAGCGTGCTGTGCATTTGAAAAAACCTCACATCTTGCACCATTCTCAAGAACAGGCAAGATGCCTGTTCCACAAAGAGTGAATTTTGTTGTGGAACAGGCATCTTGCCTGTTCCTAAAAAGCTTATTGAGAATGGTGCAACATCTCAGAAAAACGCAACTAACTAACTTTTTTAAGATGAAAATAAAAGCAATACATCATGTGGCGATTATTTGCTCGGATTACGAAGCATCGAAAAATTTTTATGTAGAAGTATTGGGATGTTCAATTATCAAAGAAACTTTCCGAACCCAGAGGAATTCTTACAAACTAGATTTGCGAGTCGGAAACGGGGACACCATTGAGCTGTTCTCATTTCCGCATCCTCCTGAAAGAGTTAACAATCCTGAAGCTTGCGGTTTGAGACATTTAGCTTTTGCAGTTGAGGACATAGAAGCATCAGTTGCTTACTTAAAATCTCAACAAGTAGAAGTAGAAGAAATTCGCCTTGACCAGATTACAGAAAAACGGTTTACATTTTTCCGAGATCCCGACAACTTACCGTTAGAAATTTATGAAGATTAAGGAGTTTATATATTTTGTCAAGCCGTTATTAAGTCAACCAGCCCGTAGTGCTGACTATACAAACTGCATCATTCATCCCCAATCTAAAATCTAAAATCTAAAATCTAAAATCTAAAATCTAAAATTGTATAATGGACTCTATCATTAGAAACACAATCACGGTAGGATTGCCTGCTTTAATGCTATTTATAGCCATATTAGCTACAGGTAAAACAGGTAACGCAGCCGTTTGGTCGGGTTTGGTTAAAGTCGGCGGTTCCTTTGGTATCCTGGTCGGTTTATGTGTGTTGGTATTTGTAGGATTTGTTGCCAATTATTTTAGTTATTTTGTGGTAGATAGCTTGCTGGTGAGATTTTATCAAAAGCGGCGACTGTTGGAACAGCCAGAACAACTGGTAACAGAAATTGATAAATTGCCGATTACCAACGACCTCAAAATCAAGCTCAAATGGGCGGTGATGCACAGCAGAAACTACAAAATCCTTAGCTTGAAGCACGTAATTTTAAAAGGGTTTATTATCGCCGCAACTGTAAATGCTGTATTGTCAATAGTCGGTTATTTGGGAGAATTAAACATTTTTTTTGAATTGAGTTCTCATTTTAAACTACAATATCTGCTGGTAGGTTTCTCTACTTTTATATTCTTCGCTCTCGTGCGCTCAAAAAAAATATGGTGGCTGGTGAGCGCATTTTGCATTATCATTAATTTGGCGGAAATTGTTCCTTGGTACTTTCCAGCCCCCGCCTTTGCAGGAGCAACTCCCGGACACAACTTGCGGATTTTGCATTCAAATGTTTTAAGGGGTAATCGGCAATATTCTGAGGTGATATCGCTGGTTAAAGCAGAACAACCGGATATCGCGGTTTTTGTAGAAGTCAACTCATCTTGGGCAAAACAGTTATCGGTTTTAAGCGAGATTTTTCCTTACTCTTCTACCCAGCAAGAATCTGAGAGATTTGGCAGTGCAATATACAGCAAGCTGCCTTTAGAAAATTCTTTTGTTAAAGCCTTTTCAAATCGAAGAAAGAGCTTGTCGGCGGATGTTAAATTTCAAGGTAAAATCATTTCTCTGATTCTTGCTCATCCGACTGTGCCAGTCAAACAGGAGAGTTTTATCGATCGCAACCAACAGCTAGCAGGCATCGGCGAGTATGCAGCCCAAGTAAAAAATCCGCTGATTGTGGTTGGAGATTTAAATACCACAATGTGGTCGCCATTCTACAAAAATATGGTAAAAACCGGAAATTTGCGAAATGCGCGATCGGGTTTTGGCATTTTACCGACTTGGCCGACTTTTATGCCGCTGGCTTATATTCCGATAGATCACTTTCTAGTCAGCAAAGAAATTGGTGTTTTGAAGATTCGTACTGGCCGCAATGTCGGTTCGGATCATTTGCCGTTAATTACAGATTTGGTCATTTGAAGGCAAGATTCTATATTTTCTAACAAATTATTGATTAACTGGATCTGGTATTGCTGAATATTTGTCTGTAGCGGTTCTTTGCTGTCTTGAAAACAGATAACTTTTCCGGCGATTTCCTTGTAGTGTTGCAGCATGGAAAAAGTATCGGTACTAAAGCGAGCGAGATAGTTTTTAGCAGCCTCGCTGCAAATTTCCGTTACTTGATTTAGATAAGCTTCTGGCGATTCAGGCGGCTTTTCATACCCAGTTCTTTTATTCAAAATATAGCTAGCACCGCCGACTACTGCGGCTCCCACAGGCCCGCCCAATAACCAACCTAAGCCTGTGGCGATCGCCACTGGAGCCACTTCGCTGTCGATCGACTTTTGAGCTGGAGGTGGTGGGGGTTCCGGTAAGCTGACTTGCGGGGATGGAGGAAAGGAAATCAAAAGGGCGATCGGCTGTTCTTTATCAAAGAATTCGCAAGCTTTATTTACCCATTCTGCGATGGTTTGCTGCTGATGTAACGCCTCTCGCTGAAATTTTAGCTTCCACGCATCAAAACTTCCTTCCTGAAGCGACAGCGCCATTTCCGATTGATACCGCTGCAAAAGTGTGGGCTGGTAAAGCCAAATCTCGAAGTCGGAAACGCTGGCTTGAAAGCCTTTTGATATCAGTTTTTCGGCTTTTTGTTTAATTTCAATTTTGTCTTTGTGCTTTTTTTGATCTGCGGCTATTTCTGCGGTGACAGTTTCAGCTTTGGCTCGGAGAGATTGGCAAATTTTAGTAGCTATAGCTTCTATTCTGGGCAACTTAACTGCTAGTTGTTCCTGTTGAGCTGCCACAATACTTTGCAAAGCCGATTCAAAGCTGGCAATTCCTGTAGTTTGGGCGGCCGCCACATCTCCTTTCAGCCTCGCCCTCAAAGCCGGCAAAGCATCGACGCGGTAGATATTGCTGATATTGTTCGGCAAATTGGAGCGAAAACTTTCCGCAACAAACAACAAGCGATTGTAAACTTGTTTTTGGTCGTCTGGTTCGAGTAGATTGAGAAAATTGGCGACAAAGACGACTGTGTTGATGTTGCGATCGCTCAACCAATCTCTCAAGTTCTCCCGTTCCCCTAAAGTCATCAATTTGCGAGCATCTAAAACCTGCACAACCAAATCAGCCGTTAGCAATTTATCCCGAACCAAATTATCCTGTTCTTCGCGATCGTTGGTTCCCGGTAAATCCAGCAATTCCACACCCGTTTGCAAGAATGGATGGGGACAGTAAACATTCACGGCCGCCACATCATCCCGCATTTGTCTCGCGTCGTCAAGGATGGCGTACCGTTTTAAAACATCAGTCCCAGATTCGCTAACTTCCGTGCCGTCTTTCAGGGTAATTTTTGCGCGCAATTCCTCGCCGTAGTTGACATAAATGGCAGCACCTGTAGTGGGCACAAGGTCGATCGGCAAAGCACGATTTCCCAGCATTGCATTGAGCAAAGTTGACTTGCCGTAATTAAACGGGCCAAAGACAGCAATTTGAAAAGTTGGTTTGGCGAGATAATCGCAGATTGAGGTGGTATCTCGATACAGTTGGGAGTTTTTGTCCAGTTCGAGAATACCGAGTGCTGATTTGAGATTGTCGGTGAGGTATTGATAAATTTCGGGTTGTTGCATATTGTTGTTTTATTTCAAGCGGATGCTAGGAAAGCTTGATATAGCGATTCGATACTCTGCGACTCGGCAGAAACATCAGCCTCCAATTTTTTCAACCGTTGCGATTCAGCCTGACAATTAATCTCGCGAGATTCCTTTTGTTCCAGCAAATTATCTAACTCTGATTTCCGAGAATTGATATCACCATTCATGCGATCGCCCACTTCTCGCCCGTAAACATCAAAACACTCTTTTACAGCATCATGAATCGGCTGCCACTGCTCTTGAGCCACCTGCGGCAGATATTTAACTAGCTCTTTTTTCGCCGCTTTCACCAACTGTTTATGAGCTCCGTCTGCTTGCAAAACCCCAACACCCATCCCCAACAACGCCAAGTACAGCGGCCCCAAAACAATCCCCGTCAAACTAGCAAGAATCGTACTAACGCTTAACACAGTAATTAAGTTGAGCAGGATATTTTTCCAATCAAAACCTGCTCCTGCCATTGCTACGCCTGCCAGATTTCCGGTCGTTAACGAGAACAATCCCATCGCCCATTTTGCCCAACTGGGCGAGTTATCTTCGTTCGAGTTGCTGACTGCTGCTGGTATTTTTTGTCCCGTTAGTTTTTCAGTGATTTTTTCAGTCACTTTCGTGTAAGATGCTCCGTAATTTGCGGCACTTTTCGAGAGTTGCGAAAATGCTGAATTCATCTCTTGTTCGGCAGTTAGAGTCCAAGCTGCTAGTTTGTCATTGATGTACTGCTCGAATGCTCGTTTGAGCGATGCTTCAAAAGCTTCTCGCTTGCCTTGGCTGAAGAAATCCAGAAATCTCAGTTCAGGTTGATACCGTAAGAAATCTGTTTCAAAGGTATTTTCTAAGTTGAGAACGTAGGCGCGGAAAGAATCTGCGATCGCCCGCGATTTACTATCTCTAACTCCGCTAATTTCTTGTTGAAATTCATCGCGAATCTGAGTCAGCTTTTTAAACTCCGGCTCAACTGAATTAATCTTTTCCTTCAACTCATTGACATCGCGATCGAGTAATGGTAATCTGCGCCCAACAGTTTCGCGGACACGAGCAGAAATTTGACGCGCCAAAGTCCTCGCCGGACGCAATTCCGAAATCGCTCTTTCCTGGGTCAAAAATGTATTTAGTGCCGCCATAAACTCTGGAAAACCAGTTCCTGTCAAATCCGCATCCGGGTTTTTCATCCGCAACCTGAGCGCCTTAATTGAGGTAATTGCAAACACTCGCTCGTCGTAAATGTCGTGGCCTTCTGTTAAACAATATTCAGCCAAATTAGCTTGAAAAACCCGCCGCAGTTTCCCTTCTGCTTCTGCTAATTCTTCAGGATCGTCCGGGTCAATCAAACTTTCCCGCACCTGATCCCAAGCATTTATCAGGAAGAAAATGCTCAATCCGCGACCTTTGATGTAATTTTCTAGATAGCGTCTTTCACCCATTGTACAAGGCTGAGTTGCCCTGAGCACAAACAAAATAGCGTGGCAGTTGTTGATGTAACCGAGAGATAATTCGTTGCGGGATTCTGTATCGTTTAGTCCGGGACTGTCTACTATTTCTATGCCTTTTTCTAGCAAAGGTAAGGGATATTCTACTACGGCACAATCGATATCAGGAAATGCTGGTTTCTTTTCTTCTTCTAAGCGTTTTGCCTCAGCGGGGTCAATTGTGTAGTTCTGTTTAAAACTTTTAAAATCTAGCTGTTTTGGGCTTTTGCCGTCATTGAAATAAACTGTTACTTTTTTTTCTGAACCATATCGCAAAATCGTCAGCAAAGCTGTACAGGGGTTTACGTCGCTGGGTAGTAAGTTTTCGCCGATTAACGCATTGAGAAAAGTGCTTTTGCCGCGTTTCATGTCGCCTAGCACTAGCAGCCGAAAGACTCCTTGGCGCAAGTTTTTACTGGCGACATCAATGTCGGCGTTGTCTGTTTCTAAACCCAGTTTTCCCGATGCTTCTCCTCCAGCTAATTCTGATTGGTTGATGGCTGTTGCGATGTTGCTGAGGCGATCGGCAATTTCTCGGCGGACGGCTGCTACTCGCTCTAAATCGTTGAGAAAGTTGCTAGTTTCTACTTTAAGGTTCATGGGTATTTCCTGATAGTTTCCTGCTTGAAATTCTCAACTTTTGTCTTCTTCAATAAACATTTTGTAAGCGATGAAAGCAATGCCTCCCACTATCAGCGCGGCTGCCAACCAAGATGCTATGCGAACTGCAACGATAACAGCAATGACAATGCCTGTAAATTGAGCGGCTGCTATAATTTTTCTGCGCCACTGTTTGAGTTTGCCGTTAACTTGGCTGTCGGGTTCTTGGTACTTGCTTGTTAGATGTTCGGGCACTGAACGGTCAATTTCGGCTTCTAGTTCGCGGAGCCGAATTTCTTGTTCGCGCTTCCGCAGTTCTTGTTCTTTGCGCCGGAGTTCTCTGGATTTGTTGTCTGGAGAATTCATAAATTTTAGCCTGTTTTTCGCTGAAAAAATGTGTTATTTATTGTCAATGTTGCGGAGCGATAAGTTCTCTACGACTGTAACTCACCTTTTCCGGCGTGTCGAGAAATGTTAAGAAATTTTAAAAAGGGCGATTCCCTACGGGATAGCTACGCTGTCGCGCATTTAAATTGTATATTCAGGGCGGGCGGGACGCCCACCCCACCCCACAAGACGGGGAATTGTTTTTTAACAGACAATTTAAATGTAGAACAGCTTACGCTTCACGACTAATTAAGCCGATCGCCCTACGCCCTAGATTAGCCGCTGCAAATCATCAATAGCCTTCGGGCCCGATAGTAGTGCGATCGCACTCGGCTTCCGACAAATCACCCAAGCGCGATCGAAATAAGTTGCAGCCCGCTAATTGAGCTTGGCTTAACTTTGCTTTCTCCAAATTAGCTCGGCTCAAATCCGCATATCTCAAATCGGCATTCGTCAAATCTGCATTGTACAAATCCGCACCTTGCAAATTGGCTTTCTGCAAATTAGCACCTTGCAAATTGGCGTGACGCAAATTTGCTCTTGATAAGTTGGCTCTTGATAAAGTTGCTTCCGACAAGTTAGCTTGATAAAGTTGAATGTCGCCCAATTCAGCCTCTTGCAAATCAGTTTTATAAAGATTAGCTTGCGTCAAATTTCCGTAGGGCAAATAAGCTCGCCTCAGAACGCTACCAGAAAGATTTATTTCTGTCAAATCTGCTTGAAACAAGTTATTTTCACTTAAGTCAACGGCGTTAAAGTTTCGCTGGCCCTCAGCATACTGAGCAAGCAATTCCTCAGCGCTTAGCTTTTGCATTTTCACTCCTCATGACGACAGCTACTGCAGCCAATCCATAACAGTAATTAATGGTTATTATTCTGCGTATTTATACTTATGCCTATTCTTATGTTAAGCTTGTGTAACAACAGTCGCATTTTTTCTAAGATTTTTTTTATATTTGTAAATTTCTGCCTTGCTCGACCAGTAAGCGGTTAGTAATGTCAAGATCGATCGAGAAACCAAAGCCAATCCTCTACTGAAATATGCCAGAACTTCCTCTCTCCATTGCTCAGCACTACCACGAACGGACAAAATATGACCCTGAAACCATTGCTGCTAAAAGCAAACAGCTAGATTGGACAGAGCAACCTGTGCCTTTCAAAGAATATAAAATTGGAGCGTATTTTGACCTCAAGCCTTATCTAAAAGACCCCTCGGAGGATGCCGATGCCGATCCCGATGCCGCTTGGTGGCATCGGTTATCTAGCTTGTTGCTGTGCAGCTACGGGTTGACGGCGAAAGTGCAGACGGTAGACGACAGCTACCTGTATTTGCGATCTGCACCGTCGGCGGGTGGACTCTACCCAGCAGAGGTTTATTTAATCTCCCGTGGCACTGCCCAGTTGCCGGCCGGACTCTACAATTATCAGTGCAGAACTCATTCACTTGTTCATTTTTGGGACAGTCAAGTTTGGCCGACATTGCAAGCAGCTTGTTTCCAGTCGCCAGCGCTAGAAAATACCCAATTGGCGATCGCCATTACCACTGTTTTTTTTCGTTCTTCTTGGCGTTACGAAGACCGAGCTTATCGGCGAATTTTTCTAGACACCGGTCATTTATTGAGCAATATCGAGTTAGCTTGCGCCGTCAACGATTACCGACCTCACCTGATTGGAGGATTCGCCGACGAAGCTGTCAATGAATTACTGTACATCGACTCGGATCAAGAAGGAGCAATTTGTGTAGTTGCTTTAGCCGACTTGCTAGATATTGACCAAAACTTGCCTAAATTTAAAACAGCTTTGCCCGGAAACACCACCACTGATTACCCGAAAATTTCCGAAGGTCAACTGTTAAAATACCTCCACAAAGCCACGCATTTAGAATCAGACCCTACCGGAGCTGATGGCTGGAAACTTGATGAAAGTGAAGGGGAATTAGAGGATAAATACAACTTTCCATTTTGTAC
Source organism: Microcoleus sp. B4-C1 (assembly GCF_036705285.1). Lineage (NCBI taxonomy): Bacteria > Bacillati > Cyanobacteriota > Cyanophyceae > Oscillatoriales > Microcoleaceae > Microcoleus > Microcoleus sp. B4-C1. Next base: position 22,367 of record NZ_JAUBUC010000066.1, read on the forward strand.
TAAAGTTTCGACTGTCACTCCTTCGATTCCTTGGGGAGTGAACCTGGAAACTTTAGAAAACACTATGCTCAAAAGGCGTTCGACCCGTGCTTATACAGGTGCTTCTTTGAGCTTGGGCGAACTGCTAGCTATGCTCGATTTTACTTACCAGCCGCAGCACTATATCGACCAAGGATTAGACGGTAATCCCGACTATTTCGATCTAAGTTTGATCGAGACTTTTATTGCTGTTTCGGGAGTGCATGGCTTAGAAGAAGGCTGTTACTATTACGCTCCGAAAGCTCAAGAATTGCGGCAAATTCGGTTTAAAAATTTCCGCAGGGAATTGCATTTTTTGTGTTTGGGGCAAGACTTGGGCAGAGATGCGGGGGCGCTGTTATTTCACACGGCGGATTTGAACAGGGCTGTAGCAAAATATGGCGATCGAGTTTACCGCTATTTGCACATGGACGCGGGTCATTTGGGCCAGCGGTTGAATTTAGCAGCTATGCAACTGCGTTTGGGTGTCAGCGGTATCGGCGGCTTTTTTGACGATCGCGTCAATGACGTTCTCGGTATTCCTGCGGGTGAAGCTGTACTTTATATTACAAGTTTGGGCAGACCTCGATCGTAAGAATAACTTAGTTGTTATTTGTCAGTAGTATTGCTTCACTACGCCCAGACGCATCTAAATTTTATAGTCAAGTTTGATGAAATTAACATCTTACACCATTCTCAAGAACAGGCAAGATGCCTGTTCCACACAGAGTTAAATTCGGTGTTCCATAAAAAGTGAAATTCTTGTGGGGAGTAGGGGTTGGGCGTCCCGCCCGCCCAAAAAATACAACAGAACAGGCAAGATGCCTGTTCCACACAGAGTTAAATTCGGTGTTCCACAAAGAGTTAAATTCTTGTGGGGAGTAGGGGTTGGGCGTCCCGCCCGCCCAAAAAATACAACAGAACAGGCAAGATGCCTGTTCCA
>NZ_JAUBUC010000066.1:23427-30333 GCF_036705285.1 Microcoleus sp. B4-C1
CACAGAGTTAAATTCGGTGTTCCACAAAGAGTTAAATTCTTGTGGGTTGGGCGTCCTGCCCGCCCAAAAAATACAACTTAAATGCTAGACAGCTTACCTCTTTAATTTAATCTTTTTCGAGGACTATTTGCCAATGCAAAATCTGCTAAATATTCTGTCCAGCACTGATTCTGTCACTTCTTCGCCCGTAACTTCCCCCAATGCTTGAATTGCACCGCGCAAATCTATTGTCCAGAAATCTAAAGGCAATTTGTTGCTGATAGTATCCGTGCATTGTTCCAGAGAAATTTTAGCTTTGGTTAACGCCGCTGCTTGCCGCTGGTTGATGGCTAAGTCTGAGTTTGCTGCTTGCAAATTTCCCCCGCTGACGGCATCTAAGATTGCTGTTTCTAAGTCTTCTATGCCTCGATCGAGGGCGGCGGCTGCGGTAACTATACGGTGAGTTTCAGAGGAAAAAGGTAGTTCAGGGATGGTGTTTACTAGGTCGATTTTGTTGATAATTATAATTAGCTGGCGGTGCTTTACTTGTTGGTAAATTTCCGAATCGCCCTCTGTCCAACCTGATTGCGCGTCAATTGTCAACAAGACTAAATCGGCTTGTTTTGCTGCTGCGCGCGATCGCTCAACGCCAATTTTTTCTACCTTGTCTTCGGTTTCTCGAATGCCCGCAGTATCGAGCACCTGCACCGGAATGCCGCCCACAACTAGCTGCGATTCTACCACGTCCCGCGTCGTACCGGGTAAATCCGTGACGATCGCCCGATCGCTCTTACTCCACGCATTCAACAAACTCGATTTTCCCACATTCGGCCGCCCAACAATCGCTACTTTCAAACCAGTTCTCAACAATTCTCCGCGATCTGCTGTCGCCAAAATTGTTGATAATTCCGCCAAAACATGATTTATTTCCAAAGATGTTTTAGCTTCATCTAAAGGCGGCAAATCTTCCTCAAAATCAATTCTTGCCTCAATTTCTGCCAGTACGTCCAAACAAGTTGTTCTCAATTTGCGAATTGGCTGCGCTAATTTTCCCTGCAAACCAGCTAAAGCACTTTGTGCAGCAGCGGGCGATTTTGCTCCCACCAAATCTGAGATACTTTCAGCTTGAGTTAAATCAAGCCTCCCGTTCAAAAAAGCCCGCAGCGAAAACTCTCCCGGTGCAGCCAATCTCGCCCCGTTTTCTAAACACAACTGCAAGACTTGCTGCACCGCCATAATGCCGCCGTGACAGTGAAATTCCACCACATCTTCGCGAGTAAAAGAACGCGGTGCTTTCATGATTAACAATAAAGCTTCATCGACTAACTCTTGAGTTTTAGGGCTGCGGATGTGACCGTAAAGAATGCGGTGAGACTCCCATATTTGCCGTCCTGGGGCGCGAAACAGAGTTTCGGCAATTTTTAAGGCTGCGGAACCGGAAACTCGCACAATGCCGACGCTGCCTTGCTGGGGAACTATGGCGGTGGCGATCGCTGCGATCGTTCCTCCTTTTGTTAATGATTCAGACATTTTTATTGTTCACACATTTAAAATTTCTCTCAATCTCCTGTTTTTGAGGATCAGGCAATTGCTTCTCGGTATTCGAGGATATAAATCTCTGATTGGTTCTTCAAAAAATTAAAATGGCCACCATTTTGGGCAAGATGCACGAGTTTCTGAGTCAAAGGGTAGGGGAGAGTTGGTAATATTTTACCTAGAATCGCTAATTGTGCGTCGGCTGCGAGAGACAAGATAACTTGAATTAGGGATTCAACCAGTTGTACGTTCATTTGACTGACCTCCGGCTTGGTTGTTAAATTATACATATCTCATTGACCGAATAAACAAGTTCAGCGATTTTTTTGTAAGATATTAGAAGAGCGCCACGGCGCTTGACTTACGTAGCCAATCCGATCGCCCGTTTTGCCAGTCAGTTGATTTTAGATTTTAGATTTTAGATTTTAGATGGACTCCACAGCTCAATCTGGGAACTTGAACAAGAGTCTAAAATTTTGGGAGGCTAACGACTCCTGTGGGAAAGCAACTATCCGTTTTTGGGTAGGAGTCACGGCTCGATCGAACTTAAATTACTCAGCCACATATTTTGGCTATTCTGATTTCATGCGATAATGGAAAATTGACCGAAAGCATCCAGGATACAAGCCCCCGGATTCATCCGTGGAGAAAGAAAAAACCTGTATCCGATGAAACTTGCCCCCCGAATTTATCTCTGGGGTCAATGCTTCAATCTAAAATCTAAAATCTAAAATCGATTGACAGGGTAGAGGGCAAAGCATGATTGGTCAACTTCTAGACAGACGTTACCGCATCATTAAAGTCACAGACTCAAGTGAGGTGGGAAAAACTTATCTAGCCGCAGATACTCACCGTCCCGGGTATCCGCAATGCACGGTTAGAGAAATGCGGCTACCCGGCACAAGTTCGCAAACTCCAGAATTAGTCAAAGTTATATTTCAACGAAACGCCGAAATAATTGAAAAATTGGGAAAACACGACAAAATTCCCGAATTATTGGCCTATTTTGAGGAAAATCAAAGTTTATACTTAATTGAAGAATTTATTGCGGGATTACCTTTAAGTCAAGAACTAATACCCGGTCAACCTTGGGATGAAGACCAAGTAATTAATCTGCTATCAGAAATATTAGAAATTTTGGTGTTCATCCACGAGAAGGGTTTTATTCACCGCAGAATTCAACCAGACATAGCAATCCGGCGCGAGTCAGACGGCAAATTTGTATTGGTAGACTTTAGCTTAGACAAAGAAATTAACCCGGAACTTGCTAACTGTCATTTGTTGTCGCAAACTTCCCCGAACTCTGTTAAACGGCCTGTGGCAAAAAAACAGGATTTGGCGGCTCAGGAGTTATACGTGCCGATCGAGCAATCGAGTGGCAACCCCCGTTACAATAGCGACATCTACGCTCTAGGTACGATCGCCCAGCTTGCCGTGACGGGACTCTCACCCAACGAACTGAGTGCCTTAAAAAACAACAAAAGCCAAATTCCCTGGCAAAACCGGGCAACTTGTTCGGCAGCCCTAGCAGATATTATCGATCGAATGGTGCGCCCCGACTGCGAGGAACGCTATCAGGAGGCCGCCGAAGTTTTAGCAGACCTCAAACAAATCGCCGTAAAATTGGAGGTTGAGCCGCCGCCAGCCACAATCATCACGCACGCTATGAGTCAACCGCGAAGACAAAGCCAAACCAAACTCCTGCTGTTGGCTGCAACAGCGGCAGCTTTAATCTTGACGGCACTGATAATTTACTTTTGGCAGAGTCAAAGTCCGGCGAGGTCAAAAGAATTGTTAGCCCGCGGCGTTACCAAGGCGCAGCAAGGTGACACAACAGGCGCGATCGCCGATTATACTCAAGCGATCGCCCTGAATGCCAGCGATGCGGAAACTTACTACAAGCGGGCAAACGCTCGCTACGACATGGGCGCAACCGAGCAAGCAATACAGGATTACACGCAAGCAATTACAGTCAATCCCAGCCACACCAAAGCTCTCTACAATCGAGGTATGGCCCGCCTCGACATCGAGGACAAGCGGGGGGCCGTGGAAGATTTCACCCAAGTAGTGCGACTGAATCCCAGCGACGGTGAGGCATACTCTCAGCGGGGTTTAGCCTACTACGATTTGGGCGACTACCGCACAGCAATTGAAGACTACACTCAAGCAATTCGGCTCAGTCCCAACGATGCTACAGCTTACAGCAATCGGGGTTTAGCTCGATCGGCAGCAGGCGACAAAACAGGAGCAATGGCAGATTTTACTCAAGCCCTTCAAATTAGCCCCAAACAAGCTGGCGTATACTACAGTCGTGGTCGAGCGAGATTTAATCTGGCAGATTATCAAGGAGCGATGGAAGATTATACTAAGGCGATCGAATTACAACCCGATCTCGCTGATGCTTATACCAATCGGTGCAGCGCTTACTTGAATTTGGCCACTTACGACAAAGCGATTGCAGATTGCACCGAAGGAATTCGCCTCGATCCAAAAGATGAAGCAGCTTACAACAACCGCTGCATTGCTTATCTGAATTTAAAACAATATCAAAAGGCCAGCGAAGATTGCAGTTTGACGATCGGACTTAACGGCAACAATCCCAAAGCATACAGCAATCGAGGATTAGCTCGATCGGCTTCGGGAGACAAGCAGGGAGCTTTAGAAGATTTTACTCAAGCAATTCGACTCAATCCTAGCGATGCAGTAGCTTACAGCAATCGCGGTACTATTTACTCAGAACTAAAAAATTACCCTTTAGCGGTTGAGGATTTCGCTCACTCACTGCGGCTCAACCCCAACAATGCTAGCGCTTTTTACAGCCGAGGCCTCGTCCGCCGCCAACTCAAAGACCGTGCTGGGGCGATCGAGGATTTTCAGAAAGCTGCAACCCTCTTTCTAGAACAAGGAAGAGCCGATGGTTTCCAAAACGCACAATCACAAATCAACGACCCTAAATAAACTATTAGTCACCATTCAGATGTTAAAAAAAGCAGCAAAAAGGCAGAAGGGAGAAGAAAAAAGGAAGAAACAAGAAAGCAAAATTACCAATTACCAATTACCAATTACCAATTACCAATTCCCCGTTACCAATTCTAAATTATAGATATGAACATGGTTGGTCAACTTTTAGACAGGCGTTATCGCGTAGTGCAAATTCTCAGTTCAGGAGCTTTTGGACAGACTTATTTAGCTGTCGATACTCGCCGACCGGGCCATCCTCAATGTGTAGTCAAACAACTGCGCCCTCCCAGCAACACTTCCACAGTTCTCAAAACAGCTTATCGCTTATTTAAACAAGAAGCAGAAATATTAGAAAAGCTGGGAAAACACGATCAAATTCCATTTTTACTAGCTTATTTTGAAGAAGCGAATCAATTCTACCTCGTTGAAGAGTTTGTCCCCGGACACGCCCTAAATAGGGAAATTGTGGCCGGTCAACCTTGGCGAGAAGAACGAGTGCTGGATCTGTTGCAAGAAGTGTTACAAGTTCTCGCCTTCGTACACTCTCAGGGAGTGATTCACCGCGATGTTAATCCCTCCAACTTAATCCGCCGCAAACCAGACGGCAAATTAGTTTTAATTGACTTTGGTTCGGTTAAAGAAGTTGCGAGTCACGTCAGTGACTACGATACCGAATTTCCGCGCACCATTGCTACTGGTACTCCGGCTTATATGCCGATCGAACAATTTCAAGGCAACCCGCAATTTAGCAGTGACCTCTATGCAGTCGGGATGATGGCAGTCCAAGCTATCACTGGTTTACCCGGTACGGATTTGCCAAAATTGCAAGATCCGAGTCCTTCTCATACCGGGGAAATTGTTTGGCGAAACCGAGCTCAATGTTCTGTGGGATTAGCCAATATAATTGATAAAATGGTCTGTCACCAATTTGCCAAGCGCTATCAATCTGCGGATGAAGTTTTGCTAGCTCTGAGCAAGTTGAGACACCGCCAAGAACCGATGAATCCGGCTCACAAGAAAAGTATGGCTCCCACCTTAGTTTCTTCTGATAGTTTTTCGTCACGTTTGGGAAGTCGATTTTGGTTGCTGATTTTGGCAGGCGTCGGGGCGGCAATAGTTCTGATATTTCTGTTTAGTTACTGGCGCCGCCCGAATCCGATTAAAGCTAAAGAATATTACGAACAGGGAGTGGAAAAGTCTCGCAATCAAGATGCGGCGGCCGCTTTGCAGGCTTTTAATAAGTCAATTCAATTGAATCCTAAAAATGCCGAGAGTTTTTACCAGCGCGGTAATGCTAATTATGATTTACAAAAGTATCAAGAAGCAATTGCGGATTATTCTCAGGCGATCGCTCTCAATCCTAAATATGTTCAGGCTTATTTTAACCGCGGCCTAGCCCGTCACGATTTTAACGACACGCGCGGGGCGATTGAGGATTACACTCAAGCTCTGAATCTCCAGCCCAAGGATGCTGATACATATTATGAAAGAGGAGTTGCTTATTTAGAACTGCAAGATTACAAGATGGCTATTCAGGATTTTAATGAAGTAATTCGGTTGCAGCCGAACCTGGTTAAAGCTTATCATTCGCGGGGGCTGGCTCGTGCTGGGAGCGGCGATTTGCAGGGGGGGATTGGAGATTATACTGAGGCAATTAAACTTGATGCTAAGAATGTTGATGCTTTTTACAGTCGGGGGAGAGCTCGCTTTCACCTAGGAGATTATCAGGGAGCTTTGGCGGATTATTCTCAGGTAATTGCGATCGATCCCAAGAGTGGAGATGCTTACGCTAATCGTTGTAGCACCCAGTTGAATTTAGGAGCGCATCAAGCGGCAATTGACGATTGCACGCAGGCAATTTCGCTGAGCGAGGAGGATGGGGTTCCTTACAACAATCGCTGCATTGCTTATTTAAATTTGAAGGATTATCCCAAAGCAATTGCCGATTGCACTCAAGCGCTGACAGTGAATCCGAATGATTTTAATGCTTTTAACAATCGCGGTTTAGCTCGCAGCGCCGGGGGTGACGCCCAGGGGGCGATCGCAGATTTTACAGCAGCAATCGGGTTCAATCCCAACAATGCTGAAGCTTACGCCAATCGGGCTAAGATTTATCAGGACTTAAAGAATTACAATAGTGCGATCGCAGATTACGTGCAAGCTATTCGGATCAGCCCGAATTATGCGGCTGCTTACTACGGTAGAGGCATGGTTCGTAGCTCCTTGGGAGACAAAGCAGGAGCCATTAGCGATTTAGAAAAAGCGGGCAAAATGTTTCTCGATCAAGGACTTACTGGCGGTTACAAAGATGCACAATTTGAGATTGAAAAACTCAAGTAGTCAATCGATTTTAGATTTTAGATTTTAGATTTTAGATTTTAGATTTTAGATTTTAGATTTTAGATTTTAGATTTTAGATTTTAGATTTTA
>NZ_JAUBUC010000066.1:30433-36821 GCF_036705285.1 Microcoleus sp. B4-C1
GAATTGACTTGGGCGAGATAAATTCGGGGGGCAAGTTTCATCTGATACAGGTTTTTTATTTCTGGGTCCTGATTCTGCTTTCGGAATAAATCCGGGGGCTTGTATCCTCGATTCTTTCGGTCATTAGTCATTAGTAATTATTTCTCGATGTTATATTTTTATCGGTCAAGATTTTATAATCTCAGATTGCTCCGGGGCTGGTTCACGCTAATCTTTAATACCAACAGAAAATGCAGGTGAACCAGCCCTTACGCGCTATTAATTCAAGCTATTATTAATCAATTTTCTGGGTCTTGAAGTCGTTTAACCAATTCATAAAACGGTTCCCAATTATCCTCAATAGCAATGGCCTCCCAAACAGCCTCAATCGTCGGTCTCAACAGCGATTGTTCGGGATTGTGCTTCCGCAACCTGTCCGCCATTTTATCCATATCATCCGCCGACAAACTTTGCAAAACGTGATAATAAAACTGTCGCCAAGGTGCTATCAAGTCCGCCGGTTCCGCCTCAGTAAAAATTAGACTAGCATCATCTCGCCAAGTGCCAGAAAACTGTCTTCGCAGTTCAAAAAAGAAATCGTGATAGCCTACTTGAGACTCCGCCAGCATTTTAATTGTCACCTTCAACAACTCATCTCCATCAGCTTCTGGCAAATCCTCAAATCCCAATCTCTTGAGCATCAACTCCCGATAAGCTGCATTATAATAATCGCCAAACTTGGCCAAACCCGCATCCATATCAGCTTGAGGAATCGCCGCTGCTAGCGGTTCCTGGAGCTTCTCTAAATTGTCCCTACAAATCAACGGTTGATTGCCGTAACAATAAAGACCCGAATAGTCAAAATAAGCTGCTGTAAATTCCGGCTTGTAAGTTGGGATAAAAGCGAAAGGCCCGTAATCGAAACTTTCTCCTGTAATTGACATATTATCAGTATTAAGCACGGCCTGGCAAAATCCTGCTGCCATCCACTGAGCGACTAATTCAGCTACTCGCTTGACTAAATCTGCATAAAATAGGGCATATTTTTCTGCAGGCGAAACCCCGGCATTACTTGCTTCTAAATGCAGTTGTGGATAGTAATATTCAATAACAAAATCTAAAAGTTTTTTAGTTAAATCCGGGCGGCGGATATAGTGCAATCTTTCAAAAGTTCCAAACCTGATGTGAGAATGACTGAAACGCACCATTACGGACGATCGCGTCGGAGATGGTTCGTCCCCCCGCCACAAAGCATCTCCAGTTTCAACTAAACTAAAACAGCGAGATGTTCTAACTCCCAACCGGTGCAAAGCTTCGGCGGCTAAAACTTCGCGAATTCCCCCTTTGAGAGTGAGTCTACCATCACCGCCCCGCGAGTAGGGAGTGCGGCCGGAACCTTTAGTGCCGAAGTCGTAAAGTCTGCCGTCAGTACCGCGAACTTGGCCGTATAAGAAGCCTCTACCATCACCTAAATTGGGGTTATATGTGTTGAATTGATAGCCGTGGTAACGGAGTGCGAGAAAGGGGCGGACGCAGTGAAATTCGCCGAACGCTTCGATAAAATGTTGGTCGGTTACTTGTGCTGGGTCTAAACCCAATATCGGCAATAATTTGTCGTTGCGGAAGCGGAGAATATGCTGCGGAAAATCGGCCGCAGGGACTTCATCAAAATAGTCGCCACCGAGGGATTCGAGGGCGGGTTCGTAGTTGAGGGAAAGCAAAGGATTTGACATTTTTCTATTTTATCTTGAAATTGGCGATCGCTCCCAATTATATACGGGTAAGGTGCGGACTGCATTGGTGTCAACAATCGCCTCAAACCCTTTTTCTCTCTCGTTTATAGCCGATTTCGATCTCCCTTGCATCCCAGCAGGGCTGTTTCATTTTAAAATTTTAGCATAGCTAAAGTTTGATCATGAAACATTAGCGTCTCCCTGGAAGGCTAAAAATTTTAACGGTCAATTTTAGCGATAGTTAAATTAACCGTTTTTCTTGCTAAAAATGGAGTTGATCTCATATCGGATTGACCATAATATCCCGGCCGGGCGGGTTTTTGAGATTGTCAATTATTGGCCGATGTTGTTGGTGAACCCGCCCCTACCTGATTTCGGGTAATCGACGGGACATGATATGAAGTCTTAAATTTTTTAAATTTAAGTGGGATTCACCAGCTAATATAGTAATCTAAATCATTTGTGAATTTCTTACTCCCTCCCCACGGGTTCGGGGAGGGTTGGGGTGGGGTCAAAAAAATTACAACTCCTACAAGGATTGCTATATACCTTTTCCCCTATTTAAAATTAGTCAACACTCCGTAAATCGCCCAAATCGCCATCGCCCGCAAATAGTGACTTGCCCGAAAAGTTCCCCCCGCCGTAATCGCTTCCGGCGTCCGAAACTGCAACCCATTTTCATAAATCTGCTTCACCACCGCATCCGTCAATTTAAACGCTTTATCCTCCATCCCCATCTGTACCAAAAAAGCGGCCAACCCAAAATTAATACCCGTCCAAACTTCCAAAGGATGAGTCGCATTAGGATTTTCCGGCGAACCGTTCAGCATCACCCCATTTGCCGCACCGAACTCGCCATCGTTGAACTTCAAAAAGCAAGATTCGTACACAGTTTCTAGAGCACTGGCTGCACATTCCGGCGGCACAATATCCGGTAATCCTAACAGTTTCGCGTAAAATTGACCGCACAGTTGGTCGGCCATCACCACTTCGGAATTACTCTCGCTGTCCAAACGGTAATATTGACCGTTCCACAGTTTTTCTTGATAGCTTGGTCTTGCTTGTAACAGCCAACTGTGATATAATGCTATCTTTGCTTGAGGGTTAGGAATTATCTCCGGTGCTGCATCTTCCAAGATTTCACCGATCGCGATCGCAGCCTCCAGCGCCGCCAACCACAAACCCCCGCAATACGCACTTATCCCCCGCATTTGCCAGTCATCAAACGTCTGATCCGGTGCTCCCGAATTCTCAGGAATTCCGTCCCCATCCTCATCAAAAGTTTTCAGATAAGCCAAAGCCTCAACAATTGCCGGCCAACACTCTTGCAGAAACTCACAATCTGTGGCGCCAGTCAACAGGAAATCCCGATAAACCTGCAACACAAAATCGCAAGGCAAATCCTTCCACAAATTGCAATCTTGATAGCTAGTATAATTCGTTTTCTCCCAAGGATGCTCATTAGGAGCACCCAAATCGTGCGGCGTCGCACCGACAGCTTTTCTAATAGCCGAAGCTTGATTCCAGCCAATAATTCTCGGCGTATCGTCTCCTGCAGAAATTGCCCTAGCAAACGCTAAAACCACCGACTTTTCCAAATCCGGCCACAGCATCAACAAAGCAAAAGAACCGTAAAGCCGCACGTCCAAACTTTCGTACCAGCGGTAATCAATGCACTCCAAAACCGCAAATTGACCCTTGGGATCGCGTTCGTCAGCCGCACTCCAAAGAGTACCGCCGTCTGTCAGGGCGTATAACTCGTTAAACAGCGCCATTTTAAAACTGTCTGACAAATCTTTCCGTTCTAAAATGGGTTTTTGCCAAGCTTCAATATTTTCGCGCCAAGTATCCGAATGCTTCATTGCAGTGCGAATAATCGGCCAAGCATTTTTGCCGTTGCGGCCGAAGAAATCCGTATAGCGGCGGTAGTACCAAACTCCCGACGCAAACTCAGTAACGGGCAAGTCCCAAGCTATAATAAAGGGAATTTTGCGAGTTTTTCCCGGTCGAATAGTAAAGCGAACTGCGATCGCACAAGCCAACTGTTCTCCGGCGGCGGCTGCTGTCTCGTCTTTGTCATCCAACAAAAAACCTTCAGCAGAAAAGTTGCGCCAAATATCATCACCGTTCCCCGCCGGGTTCCAGCGAGTTTGATAGAATACTTCTACCGCCGGATTAGTAATAGTTGCGATCGCCCACTGTCCATCCCCCTCTTGCGGTTCCTCCTCAGCAGTCAACCGCGTCATCACGCAGCCTATCCGGTGAAAATCTTCCACCAACAAATTCATATTTCCGCCGCTTTCTCCCCACCGGGGTTGATAGTCATAAAATGGACTACCATCATCTCGAACCATGACTTTCGGCGACTTGTTAGCATTAGTAAACCAACCGACAATATTCTCCCAAGTCAGCATGATGCTGAGAGTAATCGGCGCATCTGTAGGATTGTGCGCCACCCATTCAAACATGGCGACTGGGTAACTGCTTTCCTGATAATTGTTCGGCAAAACTGGCGAAAATTGCTCGCAGCTTAATTGAGCCTCAAACACATTTTCGTAAACAAACCAACTGCGCGGATACAAAGCATGATAAGTCCCTGAAGTTGACTCTTCCCTTCTTCCTTCTTCCTTCTTCCTTCTTCCTTCCGATGGATACCATTTCCAACTAGATAAACTGCCATCGGTAGGCGGTTCAGTGGAGAGTGCAAAAGCTTGTTTCTTGCCTTGAGTTTCTTCAAAAACGCTGAACTGACAAGCGGGCAAACTGCGAAAAATGTGCTCGCCACCGTCAATATGCCAGAGGTTGAAGTCGCCGCGGGACGATCGCCCGATGCAGCCGGCACCGAACCCGCCCAGAGGCATTCCGTGCCAGGGCCCGTCGTCGAGATTGCTTGCGTAGCGGACTGTATAGGGATTTTCCCAACCGAGGCCGATGGGACGTTTCCAGGTGTGCGGGGGGATGTTTGGAGTTGATGTGCGATCGTTCATGATAGATGTTAGTGGCAAGGGCGATCGGCGGAATTCCGGCAGAGACTTAATAGTATATATAGGACTTACGCAAAAAACGCGGTTTCTGATTTAGATTTTAGATTTTAGATTGCAGCAAGCCACTTTATCGGGGCAAAATATCAAATATCACCTAAGCTTAGATTGACAAACTCCGCAGGTATCGTTTAACATTTAATTAGATGCGAATTTCATGTTATCATTATGATTAACCTTTCAAGAGACATACATTCTCTCACCGATTTTAAACGTAATACGACTGAGTTTGTGCAGCGGCTCAAACAAACAAAACATCCTTTAGTTCTAACTGTCAACGGAAAAGCAGAGTTAGTTATTCAGGATGCTGAATCCTATCAGAAACTTTTAGATGCGGTTGAGTTATTAGAGACTTTAAAGGGAATTAAACTGGGTTTGGCACAAATGGATCGAGGGGAAGGGCAAAAAGCGGAGGATTTTTTCAATCAACTGTTTGATAAGCTAGACAGTTAGCGATGAATCAGAAATATCAAGTCATTATCCAACCCGCAGCGCAAAAAGCGATCGAGGAATCTTATTTTTGGTTGAGTAATCATTCTTCTCAGAAGGCTAGAAATTGGTTAGAAGGCTTGTACAAAGCTATCTTATCGCTAGAAAATATGCCTTCTCGTTGTTCCTTCGCGTTTGAGAATAGTTTTTTTGACGAAGAAATACGACAACTTGTTTACGGCAAGGGACGAAATGCCTATCGGATTCTGTTTACGATTGTTGATGATAGAGTTCAGATTATTTTTGTGCGACACGCTGCCCAAAAACCGATGATAGATGAATCAGAATAAACTCCGTCGAAGTGTCGAAACCCTGACTACCAGTGCGTAATTCCTATATTTAGTTTGACACCCCACTTTATCGGGAAAGAATATCATCTAAGCGAAATGGCAAGCTTTTTAGCAGAGGAGAAATAATCGGTTGACCGAGGCGAAATTGTTGCTGGGTGTAATCTTGGTCAATCAGTTGGCAAACGGTGATAGTAGGTTGTTTTGGTTTACCGATAAAAGCCACACCCCCCAATCCGCGATAATCAACTATCCAATATTCTGGAATCCCTAAAATAGCATATTCTTCAACTTTTCGGGCATAATCTGTTTCCCAGTTAGTGCTGACGACTTCTACCACCAATTTAATAGATCGTCCCAGCGTAATCACTGGTTCTCTTTCCCAAAGAGGTTCGCTGACAATAGCGGTTTCATCTAATACGACAATATCGGGACGGCGGGCAGTAGCTGCATCTGAAAATGGACGGATCAAACAAGTGCGGGGAATGAACCAGGGTAGTTTTTCGGCTGCGATGGCGATGCCGATTTGAGTTGCTAGTTTACCGCTGACGGTTTCGTGCGGGCCTGTGGGTTCCCTGTCAACTAATTCTCCGTCAGCGAGTTCGTAGCGGAAGTTGTCACCATATCGATCGAGGAATGTTTCAAAAGTTAGGATTTTTTGCGCGGTGTAAGCCATTGGAAACTAATAGTTTTTTGCTTTATTTTAATTACTGTACTTTAGCATTATTGTCAAATAAAACTAACCCGGAGATCCCCCCTAGCCCCCCTTATTAAGGGGAGTAGGCAGGGTGGATTAATTGTCGAGAGGCTAAATCAAGGCTATGAAGGCTATTGACCGACATTAGGCGAGGCATTTAAC
>NZ_JAUBUC010000067.1:0-36784 GCF_036705285.1 Microcoleus sp. B4-C1
TTCGGGGTACTTCGCTTAGCGCTCAGATTCATCCCCTCTGAATATACGCCCGGGACTTCCCGGCTGGTAGTTAAAATAGATTTCGAGGCAATTTTAGAAATACTTTTGTCTTGACCGATCGCCCTGATGCGGTGTGGAGTGAAAGCAAAAAGTGGTATATAAAAGCGGTTTATATACAGTTTTTATATACCACTTTATATACCACTGCCGATAAACTGCACGGATGGCTAAAGAAGGTGATAACCTCAAAGCCTTGTGTAGTAAGAGATGTACGGAGAGGGTGGGATTTGAACCCACGTTGAAGTTGCCTCCAAAGTAGATTTCGAGTCTACCGCATTCAACCGCTCTGCCACCTCTCCAATTGATTTGAGATGTGAGCTAAAAGTATTTTACCGCACAGTGTGCCAGATTGTAAATCTTTATAAAAAAGAAGTTTGATTTTCTTCAGATTCCAAAGTGGTCTTAAATCCCCCTGTTGGAGTCCACTGGAGGGCTCCGTCGCGCCCTGTCCAGAAAATCTGGGTTTTGCTTTGGCGCAGTTGGGCTGCGGTTTCTGGGTCGATTTCGTCAGCAGAGGCGATCGCCACTTGTGGCCCAACTGCGCTTAACAACTCAGCCGTCAGGGCTTTTCCTGACCACCACAGCACTTGAGCCGGCTTCAAGGTTCCCGTTGCTGCCAATTTTTTTTGCGCTTCCGGTGTCATTTCACCGACGAGCAACCAAGTTCGATTTCCCACCAGGAATTCTACCACCGGAATCTCCGCATTCACCAACTGCAACCGCGTCGCACCCATATCAACTGTACTGTTAGTTTCTAAAGGAAAGTAAACGCCTTGGCGAGATTGCACAGCCGTCATAAATTCCTGATTGTTGCTACGGTAAATTTGTTTGGGAGCGTTATTATCATAAAAGGTTTTTATTGGCAAGCGTGCTAGTAATTTTCCCCAACCACTGCTCAATCCTAAATGACCGTGAGTGGCGATCGCAAAATTCACAGAATTAACTCCTTGCTGCTGCAAAAAAGGCAACACTGTAAACCTTACGGTATTTTCATCACCGCTATTAATTAGCGCCACTTTTCCCCTATCTTGAATTACTAAAACAGGTTCGCCAGATGTCGCCAGCAAAGTAACTTGAAATAAAGATGCTTGAACGTGCCAAGCTGGCAAAACTATGATACTTATTCCCCCCACCAGCGCCAGCGGTAAAATCCAAGCCGATGAAAAAATCGGTAGCGAAATAACTCTACTTTTCCCCTTCTTCCCTTTCCCCTTTTCCTGGTTTTTCCCTCGGACTGCTTCCGGCTTCCGTCTTTTTTCTTCCTTCCTCCTTCTATCCGTTACATCCGTTACATCCGTTACAGAATCCGTTGCCGAACTTCCTTCTTCCTTCTTCCTTCTTCCCCCGATCCAAACCCAGCAAATTAAACTGTAAAGCGCGATTAGCTGAAACACCGATACTTGACCGACAGCTACAGAATTACCGGGTAATTGCGAGAAATATTGGGCGATCGCAATTAACCCCTTTGCCGGATAGTCCAGCAGTTGTGCTAAAACACTGCCAGCGGGCGGAAAAATCAATCCAGCTAAAGCGCTAACCATCCCCCCAATACTCAAAATCCACAGCAAAGGAGCGGCAATAATATTAACTAAAATGCTGTAAGGTGATACGACGCTAAAAACGTAAAGTAGCAGCGGCAGCACCCAAACTGAAGCGGCGATTGGAACCACAACAATCGAAGCGATCGCAGGCGGCATCCAGTCCAACTTTGCCATCAGTGGTGGCGTTGTCACGATTAACCCCAAAGTTGCCAAAAAACTTAGTTGAAAACCTAAATCCCAAATCCACAAAGGGTTAACCAGCAGTAAAATAGTAGCAGCAATTAACAGCAATCCCAGCGGCTTAACTGCGCGGTTGAGCACCAAAGCAAATAGTGTCCCAAATCCCATCAAAGCAGCGCGGCATACTGAAGCTTCAAAGCCAGTTAATCCCACGAGCAAAAATAAAGCACCGACGCCAAAGCTAAATTGCAATTGTTTGGAAAAACGCCTGGTTAAAGCTAGAACTAAAGCCAAAACCATCGAAACTTGAGTGCCGGAAGCTGCGATCGCGTGGGCCAATCCAGCCTGCACAAAATAGTCACGGATGTTGTAAGGTAAATCTACTGCTTGTTTGCCGAGGGCGATCGCACTGATTAGCGGCCCTTCGGGAACATTTAACTGTGATAGTTGCGATCGCACGATCCGCTGCCGCATCGCTTGAATTTTCGATGGCTGCATCCCGCTTGGTTCCAAGAAAGCAGCCGTTTGGCTGTTAACTCGATTTACATCCGCGATCGCCTTTTCTCTCTTCCAGTCAATTTGACGCCCTTTGAGCCCTACAAAAGCTCCTTCTCTGGCTAAATATGCTTGAAAATTAAAAGCCCCCGGATTCGACGGCGGCTGCGGTTTGTACAAGGAACCCACAACTGCGATCGTATTGTCGGCGTACAAACCCGTTGCTTGCAGCAGGGGAACTGTAACGTAGAGTTTGCCGGATACTGGGCGGTTTACAACTGCTCCTCCCTCGCCGCCGTTGATTTCGCTAACTAAATCTGTTTCTAGCCAAAATTGCGATCGACCCGATCGAGTCAATCGAGGCGTACTGACAACTCTACCGCGAACTGTCACTGCCACTTCTTGAGTGTTTCCAACCGCCGGAATCAGTTTGCTGATGTCATCTATGGCCGGTTGGGGCGATCGAACTGCAAAATAAACGCTAGCTAGAAATGCCAGCAAACCAGCAACCGCCCACACCCATTTCGCTCGCGGCAGCATCTCCAACAAACTCAACTCTTCCCTCGCATCTAAGGGTGCTTCAAGAGCATTTTCTTTTTGTCGGCTGCGTCTTTTCTTAGTAACTTTGACAGAATTTTTAGTATATTTCCGCAACAATTTCGGCAGGGCGATCGCTACCGTTATTCCCAAAGCAAGTATCCCGTATCTACCCCAAGAAACCGCTGTAGAAATCAATCCCAAAATGTAGGCAAGACAGAAGATGACACCCGTTGCTTGATTCATTAATTAGCAATTTAGAGGGGGAATATTTCAGGGCAACCTATGCACTCCTTACCAAAGAAACCGGGTTTTTCAGGCGGAGTAAAGGGCTAAACGCCGTGAACTTGGGTAAAAAACCCGGTTTCTGGCTACCCGTGCGTAAGTTATGGCAAAAATTCTTTCCTTATATTCTTTCCCTTCCCCTTCCCCTTCCTCTTCCTTTTCTAAATAGACAGCCCCAATTTTAAACCGAAAGCCGCGTGCAGCACCATAAGTGCAAGGGCCGTCGTGCCTAAATAAGCGTGAACCGCGCGCAGTGCCAGCTTATTGCCCCCAAAACCCGTTAGCGAAATCAAGCTGCCAACAGCCAGCAAAACCAGCACTGCCGAACCAGTCCAAAAATGCGGACTTTCCATGACTGGCTGGTGCTGCATCACCAGCGACAGCAAGCCGCCTGTATAGCCCAAAGCTAGAAACAGAAACATCCACGGTGCAAGCTTGCGGTGATCCGATCGACTTTTGAGTGCGACATCTTTATCGGTTGCCAAACGTCCCTGCCATCCCGTATACCCGACAAAACTGCCCATCGCCACTACCACGATCCCCATCATTACAGGGTGTCCCCAATGGGTAATTGGTTCGGGAATTCCTAGACTGCGAAATTGACTGGCGATGGGTTCTAGTAGTTCGCTTAAATTTACCATTTGATACTGACTCCAAACTTGGCGATAAATATTTTCGGACTAATCATTAAAATATTATAAAATATTAGTGTAGCAAGTGCGATCGTGCACTTCAAAGAGCCGTTTAACCTAACAGCCAAACATTGGTCAAAAGCCTGGATATAGGCAAAACTTAGCCGGCTTGGGCCGGCTGTGAGATGTTTTACAGCAGTGATGCTGCTTCAAGTTAATTATTAGCCCGATCGGCTAAATCTAAGAGCAAAAATAAACGCCATTCGCCCGCACATCACACCCCGTGGGCTGCCTTTTGCCCAATCTTCACAGCCTCATCCTCACTCTGGATGTTAAATTATACCTGCCTGCTCAAAGTTAATTTCAATTCCTTGACTTGTGAATGCCAAAGGGAGAAATTAACATCGCAGCCAAAGAGCAGTCACACTTCTACATTTTGCTAATCGCTCTCAAGGGAGAATCAACTACTGAAAAAAAAACTAGAGGTTCCAAGTTTGAGACTTCGGGAATAAAGTATGCCGTCTGCCCAGGATCGCTTCGATCGACTGATCGCTAAACAGTCTCAAGGCACCCTGATAGCACTCTTGGCTGTTGAGCAGCCATCGCTGTACACATAAATGAACCCTCTCAACTAACTCGCTGGGGATTCGGTTTTAGCAGACAAGCAGCCACTTTCTTGCGTCGCCTTCCTCGGAACCGTGCAATCGCTACACTCACTGGGCCGTCGCTAAAGTAGCTTCCGAAGGTTGGATTTGATACTTTACGAGATTTGCCAGTTCTTGTAACTGATTAATCGCTTCTGCACCTTCTAGTTTCATGAGTTCGCGGTCGTCCCGCATCTCAGTCCAAGTGATACCGTAATCTGACACTAAAAATCGAATCAGATGGTTGTCCGTCAAACTGACCATAAATGAGGCACTGTTCATCTGACCCCCGCAAGTGTAGCAGGATGCCAGATAACCCCGATGCTCTAGCACGATCGCTAAAGCTTGGAGGTTCATTACCAAATCTTGAACGAATTTACGGTGTTGTTCTGCAAGTCTCAGAAACACAGTTCTCCTCCTATCACCACACCGTGTATTTTACAGCCCATTTAATAATTTCTTAATAAATGGGTATTTAGGTGCTGGTTCAGTATACGTTTAGTATGCTCAAAAAAAATCGGATTAGCGACCTCTTCAGCCTACCTATACTAGATTAACCGAGTTGTGCTCGAAACGAAGTATCAGCAGCAACATTCACTCAAAACAGGCTCTCGCGGGGGACTCCAGCCGGAAAATTTGCCTGCTGTCAGGGCTGATTCAGCCGTTCGAGAGCCCAAAGATACAAATAACTAATGATAGTAATGAAATTAGTTAAGTAGAAGAGTTCAATCACCCTGGGGATACTCGTCCCAAAGCGTCGTCGTCTGCCGCAAGCTCCGAAAATCGCCATTCCCCAAAATCAAGTGATCCAGTAGCGGAATCGACAAAAACTGCGCTCCCGCCAGCAACTGTCGCGTCAAAGCAATATCCTCCGGGCTGGGTTCCACAATCCCCGATGGGTGATTGTGCGAGATGATCGCCCGCGTCGCCCCTTGGCGGATCACCTCGCGAAAAATATCCCGTGGGTGAGCCAAAGTTTCCGTTGCTGTGCCGATCGTAATTACCTGAGTACCCAGCAGCCGATTTTTCACATCCAGCAACACCACAGCAAAACGTTCCTGAGACTGCCACATCAAATCCTGACTCAGGGCATCAGCCGCCGCTTGAGGAGAGTCAACCACAGCCATTTCCGGCGGCCGCGACTGAAATACCCGCTTCCCCAACTCCACTGCGGCCAAAATCGAAGTTGCCTTAGCCGGGCCAATCCCGTGAATCTGCGTCAACTCCTGAACGCTAATACTGCGTAGCACAGCCAGAGGATCGCGGGAATGCAAACTCAACTGATTTAAAATATACTGTCCGAGCCCTACGGCGGAAAGTTTGCCTTGTCCTTGACCAGTACCCAAAAGAATCGCAATCAATTCTGCAGTCGCCAAACTTTTCGGGCCCCCGGCCATCAGCCGTTCCCGTGGCCGTTCACTCGTTGGCAAATCGACAATTCTCAAGCTGTAAGTCATAGCTGCACCCGCACCGCAAGCTCAACAATTAGACAATTTTAGCCGATCGATTTGCGTTCTTCTATTCGTACAATCACCGAAAAAAGCCTTCATCAATAACCGAGGCTGTTGGCAGATAAAATCTAACCCAGGGTTTCGCAAGCGATCGAGTCTCGATGTCGATCGAGCTTAAACCGATCGCCCGGATATGCCTCTAACACTCGCTGCGCTTGGGCTTGAGTCGCAAATTGACACTCCCCACGGCTAGAAGCCAGACCGGGCGGATTTATTCTGACCGGATGATTATATAATAGAACCGGCGCGAGGCTAGGGGACGATCGCCCGTTCTATCCAAACTCTGTGCATAGCTCCATGAATTTAATTGAAGCTATTATTGCAGTGTAAGGATTCAGGTCTGAAAAATGGGAATAAACGAGCGGCATAGGCAAGGCACAAGAATGTGCAGAAATAGCCTCACGGAAAAAAGCCATTACTCAACGAGCTTGAAAACGACAGGTTTGAATCACACGAGCGGAGATTAGCAGTTTCCTCAAATCGTTTCATCGAACGAGAGCCGCCAAAAACTTTCCGTTTAGTTACAGCTAGCCATAGAGAAAGTTCTGCTAAATTATTATCCGGAGACATCGAGGACTCATCCAGAAAATACCACCACTGTTTTGCTTTATCTGGTAAGTATTTGAGCAACAAACCTGCGGCATAACCCACAAGGATCGACCAAGTCACCAAAGCTTGATTCAATCTTATTTTGAAATCTTGATCCCACGAGTTGTAGGTAAGGAGCGCGAATTAAATAACTTACAATTTTAATTGTTATTGTGGGATGGGCTCTTATAGCCCGTCATTTTTGGACGGGCTATAAGAGCCCATCCCACTTTCAAGAGTGGAAGTTATTTAATTCTCATTCCTAAGTATATCCTTTGTCTTGCGCCAGGACTCATGGGCGATAAGCTGTTCGGCATTTAAAAGACGATAGTAGTGTGCCTCATTACAGAAGTGTTTCCCGCATAAGCGCGTAAGTGTTCACTCCTGACACCAGAGAGATTAATTCGGTTGAATAGCCGCTAGAATTTGTCCGGCTGTCACCGTTTGCCCCTTTTCACAAAACAACTCGGCAACAGTGCCCGCAACATCAGCAGTAATAGCAATTTCCATTTTCATCGCTTCCAAAATTAACAGCCGATCGCCCTCAGCAACCACATCTCCCACATTAACCAGCACCTGCCAAACATTAGCCGAAACGTGAGCGACAACAGCCTCACAGTCGATCGGCAAAGTAACCTCCGCCGCCGTTTCCGAAGCCATATCCGCCGAAGATTCTGCTGCTGATTCAGCTTCAAATTCCCCGGATGCGGCCCAGCGATCGCGCTCTGCATTAAATGCCGCCTGCTGCTGCGCTTTAAACTCAGCAGCACTGCCCGCAATAGAATGCAAAAACTCATTGTATTCTCTCAAATTAAAAGTGATTTCCTCAACCTTTAATTGAAACTTCCCTTCGATAAATTCTTCCCGACAGCGGTGCAATTCCTCATGAGAAACCGGATAAAATCGGATTTGGTCAAAAAAGCGCAAAAGCCAAGGTTTACCAGACTGGAAATCCGCCGTTTGTTTGAACCGATTCCACATTTGTACCGTGCGGCCGACAAATTGATAACCTCCGGGCCCTTCCATCCCGTAAACGCACAAATACGCGCCACCAATGCCAACTGCATTTTCAGGAGTCCAAGTGCGGGCGGGATTGTATTTAGTAGTAACCAAACGGTGGCGCGGATCGAGGGGAGTTGCGACGGGGGCGCCTAAATAAACGTCTCCCAAACCCATCACTAAATAGCTAGCATTAAATACAATTTCTCTGACTTGTTCGATGCTGTCAAGCCCGTTTATGCGGCGAATAAACTCAATATTGCTGGGACACCAAGGTGCATCCGATCGCACAGACTGCATATATTTTTCAATGGCCAACAGCGTCGATTCATCTTCCCAAGATAAAGGCAAGTGCACAATTCGCGCCGGCACTTCCAAATCCTCGATCGCCGGAAGTTCCGCCTCAGCCGCAATCAGCGCCTGCATTAGCTGCTGTTGGGAAATCTGGCGGCTGTCAAAGTGAATTTGGAGCGATCGCATTCCCGGCACTAATTCGATAACACCGGGCAACGGATTTGCTTTCAACTGTTCCATCAATGCGTGCGCCCGAAAACGCAAATTTAAATCCAGCACCAACGGGCCGTATTCAACTAGAATATATTTATCCCCAGCTTGACGGTAAGTAACAGCAACCTGTCCCGGAGATTCGGGAATTTTGTGCAAAATTGGAGAAGCGGGAACTGCGGGCAATTTATCCGCATTTTCCTCAAAAACAGGCACACAAAAAGTAGCAATTTGCTTATCTTGTGCTAATTCCCGCTGCAAAGCTTCAGCAAAACTCAAACAGTGAAAGCGAATGCTGTCCCCCGGTTTTAGTTGCCCGATTTTCCACAATTCCGACTGCACAATAGTAGCAGGACACACAAAACCTCCCAAACTCGGGCCGTCAAGACCGAGAATTACAGGCATATCGCCCGTAAAATCGATCGTGCCGATCGCGTAAGCATTATCGTGAATGTTAGACGGGTGCAAACCCGCTTCCCCGCCGTCTTGACGCGCCCAAGTCGGCTTCGGGCCGATCAGCCGAATGCCCGTCCGCGTCGAGTTGTAATGCACCTGCCATTCTGTAGAGAAAAACATTTCGATGTCTGACTCAGTAAAGAAATCCGGCGCGCCGTGAGGGCCGTACAAAACGCCGATTTCCCAATTATTGCTGTAGGTGGGAATTAGTTCTGGAGGCAAAGATATTTCCGCTTCCAGAGTTGCAGTTTGGTTGAGTTTCAATACATCTCCCGGACGCAGCGTGCGGCCCGCGTGTCCGCCAAATTTGCCCAGTACAAAAGTTGATTTGCTGCCCAAATAATCGGGGACATTAAAGCCGTGTTTTACTGCTAAATAAGTGCGGTAGCCGCCGCCTTGAATGGCTTTTAACTTGAGAATGCTGCCAGCTTTTACGGGAATTGCTGTCCAAAACGGCACCGATTCGCCGTTTAGCGTTCCCTTCATAGTTGCACCAGTTAAACTAATAACTGTATCGGCATTAAAGCGCAGAGTTGGGCCTGTCGCTGTGAATTCCAATCCTGCTGTCGATTCGGGATTTCCTACTAAACGATTTGCCGATCGAAATGCCAGATGATCCATCGGCCCAGAAGGCGGCACGCCAACATCCCAATAGCCAATCCGCCCCGGATAATCTTGAATGCTGCTGTAGGTTCCCCCATCCAATACATCGATCGTTAAAGGTGCGTATTCAAAAGAGTTTAAAAAGCGCGTGCTCAGTTCGCCCCGGCTGAATCGGGCATCGTCCAAAATCTGGCGCAGGTAATCTAAATTAGTTTCAATTCCCGCTATTTCACTGGCATCTAAAGCAGCTTTTAGTTGAGCGATCGCCTGGGTTCGATTATCCGCGCAAACGATTACTTTGGCTAGCAGCGGATCGTAAAAAGGAGTTACCTCAGTGCCGGTTTCTATCCAACTGTCGCAGCGGACGTTTTCGGGAAACGCAACTTGATTCAGCAACCCGGAACTCGGCTGAAAATTCTTGCCGGCATCTTCCGCATAAATTCGCACCTCAATTGAGTGTCCCTGCGGTTGATAGCGGTACTCTTCCAGGGGGAACAAATCTCCAGAAGCCTGTTTTACCATCCACTCAACGAGGTCGATGTTGTTGACAGCTTCAGTAACGCCATGTTCAACTTGCAGGCGCGTGTTGACTTCCAAAAAATAAAACTGTTTCGCATCGACATCAAAGACAAATTCAACAGTACCGGCTGACTGGTAATTTACCGCTTTTCCCAACCGCACGGCTGCACTGTACAACTGATTTCGCTGTTCGTCGCTAATAGCAGGGGCGGGGGTTTCTTCAATTACTTTTTGATTGCGCCGCTGCACCGAACAATCTCGCTCGCCCAAGGCTATGACATTTCCTTTGCCATCTCCAAAAATTTGGACTTCTATGTGCCTGGCTGTTTGAATGTATTTCTCTAAAAAAACGCCGCTTTGTTTAAAATTGCTTTGACTCAAACGCTGTACTTTTTCAAAGGCTTCTGCCAAATCTCGATCGCCAAAACAAGCCTGCAAACCAATGCCGCCGCCGCCTGCGGTACTTTTGAGCATCACCGGATAGCCGATCGCCCCAGCCGCTTTTTGGGCATCCTCCAAACTGGCTAAAAGTTCGCTTCCGGGAGTTAGCGGCACTTGATTTGCAGCAGCTATTTCCCGCGCGGTGTGCTTCAATCCAAAGCAGCGCAACTGACTCGGAGTCGGGCCGATAAATGCAATATTTTCGCTTGCACAAGCTTCGGCAAATTCAGCATTTTCGCTTAAAAAGCCGTAACCCGGATGGATAGCTTGAGCTTTAGTTTGGCGCGCAACTTCGAGAATGCGATCGAACCGCAAATAACTCTCGGCTGCGGCGGCTGCACCGATACAAACGGCTTCGCTGGCGGCGAAAACGTGCTTGGCATGGGCGTCGGCTTCAGAATATACTGCTACCGAAGCAATTCCGAGGCGATCGAGGGTGCGGATAATTCGGCAGGCAATTTCACCGCGATTTGCAATCAAAACTTTGTTAAACATTTAGAGAATTGGGAATTGATAAGTGCTAATTGATAATTGATAATTGCTAATGGGCAATCGATTCTTCAGTCCTCTTTAGAGGACTTTAGCTATTAGCCAGGGGTTTAAACCCCTGGCGGTTTCTGGCGGGTATGCAGCTACAACCTACACCGCATCCCAAACAATCAACTGAATCGGCGTAGGATTGTAAGCATTGCAAGGATTGTTCATTTGCGGGCAGTTAGAAATAGCAACCAGCGCGTTCATTTCAGCTCGCAAATCAACTGTACTTCCCGGATCAGAGATGCCGTCAACAATTTCAAGCGTGCCATCTTCGCTAACCGGAACATTCATAAAGAAGTTGATATTGCTGACTAAATCTCGCTTACCCAAACCGTAGGGAAGAATTGCGGCGAGGAAATTTTCAACACAGGCGTGCTGGTATTTTTTATCTAGTCCAAACCGCACCGAATTGCTCTCGCAGCTACAGGCGCCGCCGGAGGTATCGTGCCGCCCGCAGGAGTCAGCAATTATGGTCATCATGGCTCGCCCTTCGTTGGAAATGAGTTGGCTGTTTGTAGTGACAAAGATGTTGCCTTGATTGACGATCGTATCGGGGGCGCTGTAGCGTTCGGAAGGGTCATCGGCATTGTAAACTAAAAAATCTACTGCTTGATTTCCGCCTAAATCTACAATCCGAAGAATCTGTCCTTTTTTGATGACACGAGACCAGGGATGTCTGGCGGGTAAAACTTCGTTATAAATTGCATTTTTTGGATCGAGAAGTTGTTGGGTAGTTGCAGTCATGGTTCACTTTTTGTGATGGAATAGCAGAATTTTTTACCGCCAATTGGTGCGGACAAGATTGAGTGCTGGAATCGAGTCTATTGTACGAACAAAGCATCGGTGTTGATGAAGCCGCGCACTGCTTCCGGGTTGGCGGTGCGGCACAAGTCGTCTGGTGCGGGTGCGGGGGATTTCACAATCTGAATTTGGATGGGTTTTGGATCGTAAATTGAACCCGGATGCAGGATGTGGGGACAGTTAGAGATAATTGTCAATACGTTCATTTCGGCTCGCAAATCGATAAAACTACCCGGTTTCTCGCAGCCTTCGCGAAACTCCATTGTGCCGTCTGGTTTGACGGCAATGCGAGTAAATAAGTTGAGGTTGGGCATGATATCTTTTTTGCTCAATCCCCACCGAGTTAGGGCTTTGAGGAAGTTGTCGCGGGAGTTTTTCCAGTCTCCTTCGCCGTATTTTTTGGCATTGCTAATGGCGTTGCTGCATCCTCCTAGCAAATCGTGACAGCCGGAGGTGTCTTGGGTGATAGAAAATAGGATGCGCCCCATGTCTGTGTAAAGCACCATGCCTTGTTTGAGAAAGGCGTTGAATTGAATTTTGGCGGTGTCTGCTGCGTTGAAACGTTCGATCGCATTGTCGGCGTTGTAGCACAGCATGGAAACGCCGCGAGAGCCTTCTAAATCGGTGATTCGCAGGGTGTTTCCCCGCTTGATGACTCCCGACCAGTACGCGCCGCCCGGTACGGTTTCTTGCATTAATACGAGGTCAGAATCAATTTGTGAGTTTGTGTCGATCGATGATAGTTGCACCATAAGTTCCTCTTGATGTATTTGGGGGGGGTGAGGGAAACAAAACAATAGTATTTTGTAGTGGCAAAACTCACCCTCTCCCAAAGTAATATTTATCTACACTGATATTTTGCACCATTCTCAATAACAGGCAAGATGCCTGTTCCACAAGAAAATTTAGTCTTTGTGGGGTGGGCATCCTGCCCGCCCGAACAGGCAAGATGCCTGTTCCACAATAAAATTGAATTTTTTTGTGGGGAGTAGGGGTTGGGCTTCTAGCCCGCCCGAACAGGCAAGATGCCTGTTCCACAAAGAGTAAAAGTGCAACTACAAACCTATTTCTATTTAAGCAGCCATTGCAACTGCTTCCTGTCCGTGTTTCCGCATCAAATCCATGAGTTCGTCGCGGTAATCGTGGAATTTGGCGTGGCGTTTAATGCTGGGAGTGCGATCGGGCAAATTAATCGACATTTCCTTTCTCACTGTACCGGGACGAGCACCCAAAGCATAAATCCGATTGGAAAGAAACACCGCTTCTTCGACATCGTGGGTAATCATAAAGATTGTAATCTGAGTGCGGCGCCACAAATCCAGCATAAATTCGTGCATCGATTCTTTAGTGTGGATATCCAAGGCGCCGAAAGGTTCATCCATTAATAACACTTTAGGTTCAGAAGCGAGGGCGCGGGCGATCGCCACCCGCTGTTTCATCCCGCCCGACAATTCCTTCGGTAGCGACGAAGCAAACTGCGTCAATCCTACCACATTCAAATAATAGCTCGCTTGTTCGCGTCGCTTTTTCTTGGAAACGCCTTGAAGTTTGAGGCCAAACTCGGCATTTTCCTGCACGTTCATCCAAGGATAAAGAGTGTAATGCTGAAATACCATACCTCGATCCGGCCCAGGCGAAACAACTTCCTTGCCGTCAATTTTCACTTCCCCTGTTGTCGGCTTGTCCAATCCCGCAATCTGCCTCAACAGAGTAGATTTGCCCGAACCGGATGCGCCTACCGCGCAGATAAATTCGCCTTGCTTAATGCTCATATTGATGTCCTTGAGGACAACTAATTTACCCTTTTTCGTTTCAAAGTTTTTGTGCAGATTGTTGATTTGTAGAAACATGAGTTTATCCTCTGTATTGTAAGTAAAAACTGAATTTGTTTATTCCCAAAGCTTATCAAGCTTAGCAATCAAAACGATAGGTATCGAGTCTTTCAATCTTAGGTTGATAGCGCTGCATTCTTCCATCTTCCTCCCATCCGTTACATCCGTTACATAATCCGTTGCCGAACTTCCTTCTTCCTTCAAAATTTGCTTACTGTTTCTGACTTGACCATTTACAAGAAACCCGCAGCAGATATTGAAAAAGCAAGTCAAAAGTCAGTCCGATCGCCCCAATGACAATCAACCCCACAAAAATTTCATCGGTTCGGAGAAATCGACCTGCGACGCTGATCCGGCGGCCCAAGCCTTCGGTTGCCGCAATCAATTCCGAGACGATTACCAATTGCCAAGCCGCAGCTAGGTTGATGCGGCTAGCATCAAGAATTCCCGGCAAAACGTGGGGAAAAATAACTTGAGTGAGGATTTCCCAGCGATTCCCACCCAACATATAAGTAGATTCGATCAAGTCTTTTGGAACAAACTTGACTGTATCCATCACCATCAGCGAATTGAAGAAAAAGACGCCGATAAATATCAGCATTATTTTGGGTTCTTCGCCGATTCCCAAGTAGAGAATTAGGAGGGGAATAAATGCTGGTGCGGGCATATATCGCATCAAGCCGAACATGGGTTCCAGCAAGGCGCGAATACTGGGAAAGCTGCCCATCAGCACGCCAATTGGTATGGAAAAAACCAAGGCGAACAGAAAGCCCACTCCCACCCGCCACAAACTCGCTACCGTGTCTTTCAAAAGTTCGCGAGTGTTCCACAGCCGACCAAATGCCTCTAAAACTTTGCCGGGGGAAGGCAAAAATTTGGGGTCTACGTTGGCGAAGGTTGTTACTAGCCACCACAGCAGCAGCGGCAGTGCGATCGATGTTACCGTTAACCCAATATTGAGGGGTTGTGGTATCTCTTCCGCAATCCGCCAGAAAACGGTGGGATTTAGGCTTTTTTGCTTGAGGTGGGATTGGATCGATCGCGGTTCGGGATTTGGTGGCATGATTTAATTGCAGAATGGTTGAGCGAGTAATTTTAGTAGCTTTTTGGTATTTAAAAAAAGAATTTTGTTGAAAGTTTTTTGTGTCTGCAAAATCGTAAATTCTGCCTCCTAGCTTTTACCTTCTGCATAAGCTTTGATAAAGCGATCGTCAAATAATGTGCTGATATCTGGTTGGGTTTTTGCTAAATTTACATCTACAAGAAATTTAGTCATTTCGGCCGCCGCAAACTGCAATGATGTCATGTCATTTCCCGGTTGAAAGGCTTTCAAGTTTTCCTCGATCGTAAATATCTGAGTGCCGTTTTCATATTCTTTGTATTCCTCAACGCTAACTCCGGCGCGGTTGGCTAGAATCTCGTAAGATTTTTCTTTATTTGATTTCATGTATTCCAATGTTGCAAACCATGAATTGACCAGGGCTTGCACTCGATCGGGGTGTTCGCCAATAAACTTTCGCGTGAATACCAAGTGGTCGGAAATCGCCCCCGGAAAATCTTTTGAACTAAACAGTTCTTTGCTGTTCGATCGTTTTAAGGCCTGGGTGGTAAAGGGCGCAAATACTGCCACCGCATCGACTTGCCCTCCGACGAAAGCCGCCGCAGCTTTACCGGTTTCCAGCGGTACAAATTGAATATCTTGCACTGATAAACCTGCTTGTCTCAGCCCTAACAGCAATAGAAAGTGATCGACTGTACCCTCCTCGGCTGCAACTTTTTTACCTTTTAAATCCGCAACGGAATTGATGCCTTCAGCGACAATCACTTTGTCATTTCCCGTCGAGTTGTCGTTGACTAAAACAATTACTTGGTCGGCACCGCCTGATATAGAGTTTACTGTATCGCCGAGGGTTTGGCTGTTAGCATCTATCTGTCCTGCTGTGAGGGTGCTGATCGATTCTAGGTAGCCGTCAAACCATTTTAAGTCTACAGGAACATTGTTGGCTTCAAATATCTTTTGTTCTTTGGCAATTTGCCACGGAAACCAGCCGGGCCACGCGCTGAATCCGAGGCGAACTGCGTTAGCACTTACTGAAGAAGCTGCTTCGCTTTCAGTCGTGGTTTTGATA
Source organism: Microcoleus sp. B4-C1 (assembly GCF_036705285.1). Taxonomy (NCBI): domain Bacteria; kingdom Bacillati; phylum Cyanobacteriota; class Cyanophyceae; order Oscillatoriales; family Microcoleaceae; genus Microcoleus; species Microcoleus sp. B4-C1. Next base: position 15,295 of record NZ_JAUBUC010000067.1, read on the forward strand.
TAAATTGCTGGGTTGACGCAGCCGACAGCGAAAAACAAGCTGATGAAAAATATGGCGCAGTAGGACAAGGGCGATCGCGTTATTTTTGGGGAGCAATATCGGATATTCATAGGATATTCTGGTTGCTGGTGAGAGGTGAATATGTCGATCGAGCTTTTGCACCTTCTTTGGCTTCCTTAGCTTCCGCAAACCCCCCTGATATACAAGGATAAAGCCCGAGAGCTAACGAACCGAGTCTTGCTGACCGATCGCGTTTCTCCCGGGCTTTTATCCCGCCGTGTAACTGGCTAGTGTTTCCCTCAAATTAATAAAATATTGGGATGACCAGTCTGCTTCTCTCGGACCAGCACTTGAAGTTTCTAAGCTGAGTTAGAAACTGATTCAAATCGGAACCCTAGAAGCGGTTAAATTTTTTCGGTTTTGGTCTGTATACAGCACTTTTCAGGTAAGGTACCTAGCCCTTGTAGGGACACTCCAAAAGCCAATTGATTTCAACTTTCCACGTTAAACCCCTAGTCCGACAGGGGTTTCAACCCCTGTCTCAAAGCTAAAGTCCTCTGAAGAGGACTAATAAAAATTTTAAACTCATTAGTCCTCTTCAGAGGACTTTAACTATTAGACAGGGAATTCATTCCCTGGCGGACTCAGGGATTTATCCTAGACTGTTGATTGCTGCAATTCACTTACTTTTTTTAAAGATAAGCATACTGTAGCGTGCAATCTTACTAGATTGCTACGTTTCAAACCCTAACAGCAAACTTGATGCAAAAATGTGTAAAATGTTACAAAAAACCGTTTTTCTCGAAGTAAAATTAAAATTTTTGGAAGATTAAACCGGGCAATGAGATGGGGCGATTGTCGATCGCGAAGTTTATCTGCACAAAAAGACGAAACCAGCAAGGTCATGGTTGAAGATTTCTTGAGAAATACTTCGAGTCCTAGACTGGATGCGAGTACGATCGACAATGCGGTAAACTAACATCCTATTTGTAATAACGATCGCCTAACACAGCCTGTGAAGTCAAATCCGTTAGCATTGGAATTATTCATCTCTCTCCGATCTCCCTCTGCGTTCTCTGCGTTCTCTGCGGTTAAATCATCCTCATATAACCAGAAATGATATGAAGTCAAATCTTCAATCTAAAATCTAAAATCTAAAATCTAAAATCGACTGACCGTGCACTATGGAAAAATTTAACTACAGCAACAGTCTCGACATTCATTCGCTGCTCGATCGCTACCGCACCGGCTCGATCGCGCCTGCAGATGCGATCGCCAGCGTGTACGATCGAATCGAACGCTATGCAGATCCGGCAGTATGGATTTATTTAGCACCGCAGGCGGAAACCCTCGAACGCGCCAAAGCCTTGGAAAACCTAGACCCGCAAAAATTGCCACTCTACGGAATACCTTTTGCGCTCAAAGATAATCTCGATTGGGCGGGCGTTCCCACTACAGCGGGATGTCCGCAGTTTGCTCGCACTCCAGCGCGATCGTCCGCAGTCGTAGAGCGCCTGTGCGCGGCAGGTGCGATCGCGATCGGCAAAACAAACATGGATCAATTTGCCACAGGATTAGTCGGAACCCGCACTCCCTATGGAGTTTGTCGCAATCCCTTCGATTCGCGCTACATCCCTGGCGGATCGAGTTCCGGTTCCGCAGCAGCAGTCTCCGCCGGATTGGTGAGTTTTGCTCTGGGTACCGATACCGCAGGCTCAGGGCGGGTTCCCGCTGCTTTTACCAACATTGTCGGGCTGAAGCCAAGTTGCGGCTCGATCGGCACTCGCGGCCTGTTACCGGCAGTGCGATCGCTCGATTGCGTTTCTGTGTTCGCTCTCACCTGCGCGGATGCGGCTTCCGTGCTGCAAGCAGCCAGCGGTTTTGACGCTGAGGATGCGTTTTCTCGCCGCCCTGAAACGAAAGTTTTGCCAGATTTATCCCGCTTGCGGGTGGGAATTCCCGGAGAGGGCGAACTCGAATTTTTCGGAAATGCAGAAGCTGAACACCGCTACCGGGAGGCGATCGCGCGCTTGCAATCATTGGGCTGCACGATCGCACCTATTGACTTCAAACCCTTTGCGGATGCTGCCGAACTCCTCTACGGCGGGCCTTGGGTAGCAGAAAGGTTGGCCGCGATCGGCGATTTCCTCGACGCGCACCCAGATGCGATCGATCCGATCGTCTACGAAATTATCAGGGGCGGCAAACGCTACGATGCCGTCTCTGCCTACCGCGCGTCGTACCGGTTGGCAGAACTCCGCCAACAGGCAGAAATTCAGTGGCAGTCAATGGATGTGTTGGCGGTTCCCACAACAGGTACGATTTATACTGTCGCAGAAGTTGCAGCCGAGCCGATCGCCCTCAACACCAATCTCGGCCGCTACACGAACTTTGCGAACTTGCTCGATTTGTGCGCGATCGCAGTTCCCAGCGGGTTTCAAAGCAGCGGATTGCCCGCAGGATTGACACTGATGGCTCCTGCGTGGCACGATCTATCGCTCTGCAGCCTGGGATCTGCTTTCCACGCTAGCTTGGGGGGAACTATGGGCGCAACCGGCCTACCGCTGCCAACCGTCCCGGAACCCGCTATCGCAGCCAAATCTGACTCAGAAGAACGAGTCAAAATAGCCGTGGTTGGCGCTCATTTGAGCGGTGAGCCGCTGAATTATCAACTAATCGAGCTCGGAGGCATTTTGGTTCGCGCCTGCCGTACCAGCCCGATTTACAAGCTGTACGCTTTGACGGGTACTGCTCTGGGCAAGCCGGGATTGGTGCGTCAGATAGAGGGCGGTAGCGCGATCGAGGTGGAAGTTTGGGAGTTGTCGATCGCGGCTTTCGGCGGATTTGTCGCTAAAATTCCCCCGCCGCTGGGAATTGGTACGCTGGTGTTGGAGGACGGCTCGACGGTGCAGGGCTTTTTGTGCGAACCTTATGCTGTGGCGGATGCGATCGATATTTCTCATCTCGGCGGTTGGCGAGCTTATAACTTCCGGTTTTAAGTTAAGTTAGAATTGCAAATTTCTACCCATCTTCAGAATCATGCCATCAGCAGTGCCACTTGTACCAATTCCCGTCACAACCCCAACCCCCACCGGCGGCGGTACCCGTCCCGGAGGGGCCGCTGGTGGCACTCGCGGCACCAGCGGCCCCGACTCCCTCAGAGGTAGTGCGGGCGCTAACTTGATATTTGGTTTGGGTGGCCCTGACAGCATTTTCGGCTTAGGCGGAGACGATTCCCTCTACGGCGGCGACGGCGATGACTCACTGCTGGGGGACGTTGGCGATGATTTGCTGTTCGGCGGTGCGGGCCGCGACAGCGTTTTGGGCGGCGCCGGCGACGATACTTTCTACGGCGGCAAAGGTTCTGACTCAATGCAGGGCGACGTTGGCAATGATTTGCTGTTTGGCAACCAAGACACCGATACTTTGTTGGGAGGCGCGGGCGATGACTCGCTTTTTGGGGGTGCCGGCGATGACTCGCTGTTTGGTGGCATCGGCAATGACTGTTTATCGGGCGATCGCGGCCAAGATACTTTAACTGGCGGCGCCGGAAACGATACTTTTGCGATCGGGCGTTTGGCAGATGGTGATGTGATTACAGACTTTACTGATGGTATCGATCAAATTCGCTTGACTGCCGGCCTCACCTTTGGCGAAATCACCATTTCCGCTGGGGCAGGAACTTCGCCCAGTACAATTATTCAGCTTACAAGCACCAAGGAAACTCTGGCTACTTTATTCGGAGTTGCCCGCACTTCTATCAGTCAGGCCGACTTTATTCTTTAATTGGGAATGGGGAATTGAGAATTGATAATTGGGCTGGCGGGTACTTTGTAGTTTTAAGTTTTCAATGTTTAACTTGTTAACTAAAAACCGCTTTTGCGTTGCAAGTAACGTTAGCTTTCGCGATGCGAAAAAAAGCAAACTCAAAACTTTTCATCTTCCATCTTCCCTCTTCCTGACATCCGTTATATCCGTTACATCCGTTACAAAATCCGTTGCCGAACTTCCTAATGACTACTGACGGTTTTCTCAATCTCAACAAACCTGCGGGCATGACATCTCACGACTGCGTGGGGCGAGTGCGCCGACTATTGAAACTCAAGCGAGTCGGACACGGAGGAACCCTCGATCCTGCTGTGACTGGCGTTTTGCCGATCGCCCTGGGCAAAGCAACCAGACTGCTGCAATATCTCCAACACAATAAAGCTTACCGAGGCACGATTCGATTTGGCTTAACTACTGCTACTGACGATTTAGAAGGAGAAATTATCCATTCTCGACCGGTGCCAGAGTTGAGTTTGGAAAAAGTGCAAGCGGCACTGCCAAAATTTATAGGAAAAATCGAGCAATTTCCACCGAGTTTTAGTGCGGTTCAGGTGGGAGGAAAACGCCTTTATGAGTTAGCTAGAAAAGGCGAAACTGTGGAAGTTGCTGCTAGGAAGGTCGAGGTTTTTCGGCTGGAAATCTTGGATTGGCGGCCGGGGGATTTTCCTGAATTGGATTTGTCGATCGCCTGCGGGGCGGGTACTTACATTCGGGCGATCGCGCGGGATTTGGGTGCACTGTTGAATACAGGCGGTACTTTGGCTTGTTTGACTCGCACCGAAAGTAGCGGTTTTTCGATCGACCAAAGTCTCAGTTTTGAAGAATTAGAACTGCAATTGCAGGAGAATAAATTTTGCCCGATTTTGCCATCGGCGGTTTTGGGACATTTAGGTGCGATCGTCCTTTCCCCTGAATATACCAAACGCTGGTTTCAAGGACAGCGCCTCCCGATTCCCGAAACGTCGATCGGATCGGAGGAGGAAAGTAGCAACCCAATACCCGAACATCCCTATCCCTTGCAGGTGTACGATCGAGACGGTAATTTTTTAGGTATCGGTCAAGTAGCCAACTCAGAGACAAGTACCATATTATCTCCTCAAATTGTGCTTTAAGTATCTAAAATAATAATGAAAAAAGGTATAATTGGTACAGAAAAAGTTGGCGGAACTCTAACCGCTGGGAATGCTCTCGATGCACCTAGCTTACAGCGGTACCGGACGAGATTGGCCTATTAATCTAATCAATCGCTGAGGTAAAAATTGTGAAAATATTGCTGATCGGATTAATCCGAGGCTACAAAATGGGAATTTCTCCTTACCTGCCTAACGCCTGTAGATTTCAGCCCACTTGTTCGCAATACGCGATCGAAGCAATAGAAAGATTTGGGGCGGCCCGCGGCAGCTCAATGGCAGTTAAGCGGATTTTGCGCTGTCATCCTTTTCATCCAGGGGGTTACGATCCAGTACCTCCTGCAGATAGCGAAGGCAATTAGTTATTAGTTAGAATCCCGATTTTAGTGATTAGTTAATAGGGCAAATAGCCGTTACATCCTCATGGCTAAAACTCCTGGGGGGAATCAGTCCCTAAGAGGGTTAAATTCTCACAATTAGTGGTGTTTTTTAACCCAAATTCAGTAAAATTACTGTTATCTTTCAAAACTCAGCAGCTATATAATGGTACAAACAGAGTACAGGGGATGCGAGTTGATATGTCTGCTACCGCAATCGGATACAAAATGTTGTCCCATACTCTGGCTGTACTCAGCCAGAAACAAGCAACGGGGAAACTGGTGTTAGAGCAAGGGGAACAACAGTGGCAACTTTACTTTTTTCAGGGTAGTTTGGTGTATGCCACGGGAGGATCGCACAGAGCGAGACGCTGGTACAGGGCGATCGGGCAACACTGTCGAAACTTTCAAGTGGATCTCAGAGACCTCAATGCTGGAGAACTGTGGGAATATCAACTGCTTCAGCGAGGGATAGCAGCCAGCGAAATGAGTCTGGAACAAGCTAGGGCGATCGTCCACACCAGCCTTTCGGAAGTGTTATTTGCTCTGATCGGTCAATCGGGTTTGCGCCGGGAGTGGCGTCCCTCCCAGAAATATTTTTCTACCATTACCTCTTCTTTGCTGCTGTCTTTAACAGAAGTAGAAAAAATTCTGTGTTGTACAGAAGAAATTTGGCAAAAGTGGAAAGCAATGGGTTTGTGGCTTGTAGATCCAGAACAAGCACCGCTTTTAAAACCGTCGGCCCAGTTGCAGCAAAATCGATTTAGTTCTAATTCTTTGATCGCTTTGGGTAACGTATTCAACGGCGAGAATACTCTTTGGGATATTGCATTTAAGAAAAAGCAGTGCGTGACAGTGGCAACTCGCGCTTTAGTTAATTACATCAAGCAGGGTTTAGTAAATTTCCGAACAGTACCAGACTTGCCGTCGCCTATAGAACAGTGGCGCCTGGCGGCGGCGATCGCAGGGCCGGGTCGCCCTTTGATTGCCTGTATCGATGACAGTCCGACAGTATGCGAATTTTTAGAGCAAATTTTATTGCCGGAAGGGTATCGAGTCCTAAAAATTCAAGATCCCATGCAGGGAGTGGGCCTCCTCGCCAAACAAAAGCCTGCTTTAATTTTTATGGACGTGGTGATGCCGAAGACAAGTGGCTTTGCTTTGTGCAATTTTTTGCGAAAGACACCTGCTTTTCGGGAAACTCCGATCGTGTTTTTGACCAGTCAAGACAGTATAATTGACCGCACGCGAGCGAAATTGACAGGTGCTTCCGATTTTTTGAGGAAGCCAGCCAATCCCGAACAGGTTTTGCAAATAGTTGACAAGTATTTGAAGGTAAAAGGCGATCGCTACCATTCAGCTATTCGCCCCCATGATTTACTGAACTCGCACCAACTTACCTTGGCAAATTCTTGAACCAAAATTAATGAACACAATAACCCCTTGCTGGGTGCGTCAGTTCCTGACGCACCCTACACTCATTGTAAAATAAAGACGCAATCGAATTTAAGATAATTAATTATGAGTAATGTTACGATCCATCGCACCCCGCAGGTGAGCGTAGTAATTCCGGCTTACAACTGTGCAGCTTACGTCGGCCAAGCCGTAGATAGCGTTCTGCACCAAACCTATACTAACTGGGAAATTATTGTCATAGACGACGGTTCCAAAGATGACACTAGATTAGTTTTAGAGAAATATGGCGATCGAATTCGCTACATTTACCAACAAAATCAAGGAGTTTCGATTGCCAGAAATCACGGCATCGAGCTAGCGCGAGGAGAATTTATCGCCTTTCTCGATGCGGACGACTACTTTTTTCCTGACAAATTAGCAGCACAAATGGCTGTATTTGCAGCGCGACCAAATCTAGGAATAGTTCACAGCGGCTGGCGTCTAGTTAATAGTATAGGCGAACCGCTAAAAGATGTCAAACCCTGGCAAAATGTCCCTAAATTAGACTTAGAAATGTGGCTGCGGTGGAAACCTGTATTACCCAGCGCGATGGTATTTCGCCGTCAGTGGTTAGAGCGCGCCGGCGGATTTGATCCTCGATTTCCACCGGCGGAAGATACAGATTTAGTGCTGCGTTTAGCCTTAATGGGATGCGAAGCAGAGTGGTTGCAGCAAGTAACTGTTTGCTACCGCCAGCACGAACAAAGCGCTATGTACAAAGGTTTACCGCAGGCTAAATCCCTCGCCGCAGTCATGGACAATTTTTTTGCCCGCCCCGAATTGCCGGATAAAATACGTTTGTTGGAAAAGCAAATCAAGTACAGTACCTTAGTTTGGATTGCTTGGTATTTGTACCGCACCGGTCATTCTGTTGAGATGGTAGAGTTTTTGCAGCGTTCTTGGAATTATACGCCTTATTTGCCTGTGGAAACGGTAATTAATTGGGCGGAAGCTTTCGCCGAGTTTTCGCAGGATGCGGGAAATGAATTCGATGCAGATTTGTTAGCTCAATCTCCAGAGTGGGAGCAGTTAATGCAGTGGATTATTCTCGGTACGCCAGCTTGATTGAAAGCTTTTCCATTGTACTCATATCGTTTACGGTTGCATAGGAATTATTTAACCGCAGAGAGCGCAGAGGACACAGAGGAAGAGAAGAGAGGTTTTTCGCATTTCTGGCTATGTAAAATCTGCATAAACTTTATTAGGCTTCAGTTTGAGTTTCTGCTTCTGTAAAAATTGGTGGCCACAGTTCAGCAATTGGCAATTCCCAACCAGGGAAAAGTTCGGGGACTGTCAAAATATCTTCATTTCCCAACACAATCGGTTCACCTTCCTGACGATAAACTGTTACAGTTTCTTCATCTGGATCGATCAAAATTCCTACTTGCGCTCCGAGTTCTAGGAAATTCTGAATCTTTTTTTCTAGCGGTTTAATGCGATCGCTCTGTGATTTAATTTCTACTACTAAATCTGGGACTAATTCTCCAAAATAACGGGGACTTTGCCTGAGACGTGCCGCTCGAACAAAAGAAACATCAGGTGCTGTAAGGTTAGCATCAGGTAAGATAAAGCCGCCTGCGGAGTCAAAAACTCGACCCAAACGGCGGGGATTCACCCAAACGAAGAGAAAGGCACTCAAGCGAATGCCAATTTCGCTAGATACAATGTCTGACGGGCCCACAATGATAATCCTCCCGCTTTCTAGTTCAACTTGGTAGTCTTGACCGGCTTCTTTGAAGGTTTTTTGGACTTTTTCTAAGTCTTTGAGTGTCATCATACGATTTTAGATTTTAGATTTTAGATTTTAGATTTTAGATTTTATAATTATCTGCAACTGACGCACTCTAAATCATATTGGTTATTGCTTATTGTGTCAGGTGCGTCAATCGATTTTAGATTTTAGAATTGAAGAATTATCTGCAACTGACCAAGAATTTCTTGATGGTACCCGCCACGTGATTTATCCGTGGAATCAATCCAAAATCGCAAATCGCAAATCCTCAAGCCCCCGCATTTATCCGTGGGGTCGCCTCTAAAATCTAAAATCTAAAATCTAAAATCGATTGACGCACCCTACAGGTTGGTTATTCCTTAGCAGAAAAGGAGTTGCCGCAGCTACAGCTTTGGGCGGCATTGGGATTGTGAAATCGGAAACCTCCGCCCATCAAGTCTTCTGAATAATCCAAGGTGAGCTCATTGAGATATTTTAAGTGCTGGGGGTCGATCGCCACTTGAACTCCCTCGGACTCGCATACAGCGTCTTCTGGGGCTGGCGCATCGTCAAATGCCATTGTATAAGACAAACCGGAGCAGCCGCTCGCTTCCACGCCCAGACGAAATAAAGCATTGGGGTTCGGATGCTTCGACTTGAGGCGCGTTACTTCAGTTGCTGCTGTTTTGCTCAGATGAATCATTATGAGTAATTGGTAATTGGGAAGTAATGTTGAGTTTTGAAAAGGTAGAATGTGCCTAGGCGTGTACCTTACGCGGAGAATGTAGGGTGCGCCGCGCCGCGCACCATACTCCTATATTTTTAGCAACTTGAGTTACTTAGCCTTTTCAGTACGGGCATAATCGTCTTGAAAGCGTACAATATCATCTTCTCCGAGATATTCGCCATTCTGCACCTCAATTAAAACCAGAGGGATAACTCCCGGATTTTCCAGGCGGTGAGAAATGCACTGAGGAACGTAGGTAGACTGATTTGTAAACAGAACTTGTTCAGTTTCGCCACAAGTAACTTTTGCAGTACCTGAAACCACAATCCAGTGTTCGCTGCGGTGGTGGTGCATTTGCAGGCTGAGGCGGTGTCCCGACTTAACTTCGATCCGCTTAATTTTATATCCTGGGCCTTCTTCTAGAGTCGTAAATGAGCCCCAAGGCCGCAATTCTGTAGCGGCTATTCCGTTGGGTGCTGCAGGTGCGTGCAGGGTAGATACTTGAGAAATTTCTTGAATCTGAACCATGATTTTCACTCCTTGAGGATTGCTTGCTGAATCCTTTGGTAAACGACGTTGTTTTTTGAGATTAACTAATCTATAGTTAAAACCGAAGCCCACCTGCGGGGACTGGTTAGCCGACTGTAGAGTTTTGCAAGAGTTGTGCTCAGCCCGATCGACCTGCCTTAACAACCATAGCAAAACCAACATAGCTGTTGTCACCTGTTATGGGTTCGATCGCCCCAATCTACATCAAATCTTTATCTGTGGCGGCTGGTTATTTATTTAATGGGACATCTTGCACGATTTACGGTGGTTTCGGAATGATTTAACCGCAGAGGCCGCAGAGGGCGCAGAGAAAGAGAAGAGAGAGATGAATAATTTTGATAGCAGCGGATTTTTGGTGAATTCTAATCCAGCTTTTGAGACTGCTGTTGCAAAACGGCTAGCATCTCTTGATAGAAAGGCAGCCCTTGACTTTGGCTATCGCTGGCGGTTGCGATGATTTGCAAGGTTTCGATCAGCGAGTATCGGGCCGCATCTACAATAAGATCGAGGAGAGGCTCAATCCCAGAACCCTGCTGCTGTGCTTCTGCGATCGCATCGATGTAGGCAGCACGCACCTGGTTAGAGATAATCACAATGGGATATCCAGCCCGCAACAGCAGGAGATTCATCAATAGCCGTCCCGTCCGTCCGTTACCATCCCGAAATGGATGAATCGACACAAAGCGAAGATGTGCTTCGGCTGCATACTCTAACGGATGTAACGATTTGATTTTATCACTGTTGAGCCATTCGATAAATTCCGGCATCAAACCCGAAAGCAAATAATGAGGCGGATAGAGGTATTCGGTACCGGCGGCTTTGACATCTAACTGCCGATAGCGTCCAGCTTCCTCCGGGGCGATCGCCCTTATAATTAAGTTGTGAATTTGTTTAATCTCCCATTCACCGATCTCCGTGTCCGATCGCGTTAGCATTTCAATATAGTCGATCGCATCTCGATGTCCGATGACTTCTAGGTGTTCTCGCAAAGTTTTGCCACCGACAGTGATGCCGGTTTCTAGGACTAATTCGGTTTCGCGTTGCGTTAAGGTGTTTCCCTCAATCGCATTGGAGTGATAAGTGAACCGAACGTCGTAGAGTTTTTTCAATTCTGCAACCAGCGTGGGAGAAAGCGGACGAAAGCTATCCAACCAGGCTTTGAGTCGATCGACTTTTTGCAATTTTTCAGAAAGGTTCATCGTGGATGAGAAGGCAAAATGCTGGTGGAGAATGTCACCCAAGCGCTGAGGATAAACTCGCACTAACAACGCCATAAAGTTATTATAGGGTTGATGGGCGATCGAGGATTGAGCGGTTGAGAAAAATTGCATAGGGAATCGGTATATTTGTCGGGAGATTATGGCGACTCGACTTTTGTGGCTAATGCTAATACTTCTCTAAGGTCGATTATAATCTGCTGGGGTAGTTGTTGAGCAATCAGCTTGTTTTCACTGTGGCGGACGAATTACCCGAATCAATTTACCTGTGAGATTTTCCACAGTAGAAATAGCTTCATTAATCAGTGTAGCTTGTCTCTCAATATTCAAATCTTCTTTGCAAATAATGATACCTTTATGATCGGGTTGCAAACGGTGTAGGTGTCTAAAATCATCCCAATTGCGCGTCAAAACAGATCGATTGTGGTTAATAGCAAAAGCTAACACATCTTCATCAGGAATCCCCAGTCCACCATTTCCAGCTTCCTGCACTGTCAAAACATCGTGACCACAAATTCGCAGTAATTCCACGATTACCAGTGGAAAATTTTCATCTGCATAAAGACGCACCATTTGTTAATCTTCCTCATTTCTAGCGATGGCTGCTTCAATTTCCTCTGGGTGTGCCTCAGCATAAGCCCAAGCATTTGCCAAATCTGCTGCACTCAAATGAGGAAAGTCTTGCAAAATTCGCACATCACTTGCACCCAGAAGGCGATAATTTACCATCGACCAAATAGGTATGCGAGTCTTCGCAATTCTAGCATCGCCCCCACACACGCCGGGAGTTATTTCAATTCCTTGCCAGGTATTGCTTAAACTTTGAGCTAATAGCTGTATTGCCTGAGTTTTTTCACTAGGAGTCAAGGCTAAGAGTTGTTTTTCTAATTCTTTCAGTGTCATTTTTTACAATCTCAATCATTATTAATCATCTCTCTCTTCTCTTCCTCTGCGCTCTCTGCGCTCTCTGCGGTAAAAAAAAAATGCCAATATCAATTTATCATCTAATTAGCAACAAACTGTCTTTCAGCCTCTTCCAGCAAGGCGATAACTTGCTCTTTAGTCACAGTTGGAAATCCATCCAAAAAATCATCAATGGATTCTCCGGCTTTTAGATAGTCCAGAAGTGTTTGTACCGGAACCCTCGTAGAAGCAAATACTGGGCTTGGGCCCATAATCTCAGGAGATACGCTAATAATTGAAGAGTCTTTAAGCATAAATCTTTAACCTCCGGGTTCCATAGTTAAGTTATCGGCTTTAACTATTTTTTTACGCTTGATCGAATAAGCTTGGATTTTTTGGTGGGTCTACCCAATTGAGTAGATCCACATATAATACATGATACTAGATCGATCGGCATCCCAGCCTCTACTCTAGATCAACATCTTTTCGCCACTTTGACAGGAGCATCAAAATGAACAGCAACGGACTGCCACAAAAACAAGGCTTGTACGATCCGCAGTTCGAGCACGACGCTTGCGGAGTCGGATTCATCGTACACATGAAGGGTAACAAATCCCACGAAATAGTCGAGCAGGCACTGACAATCCTCTTGAACCTCGACCACCGGGGCGCGTGCGGCTGCGAACCGAACACCGGAGACGGGGCGGGGATTTTGATGCAGGTACCCCACAAGTTTCTCAAGAAAGTAACTGCGGCCCTAAACATCGAACTTCCCGAAGCCGGCGAGTACGGCGTTGGCGCGATTTACTCGTCGCCAAATCGAACTGAACGCGAAAACGGCAAACGCATTTTTGAGGAAATCGCCGCAGAAGAAGGCCAGGAAGTGCTCGGCTGGCGCGATGTTCCCACCGACAACTCGTCCCTCGGCGACACCGCCAAATCTAGCGAACCCTTCATGCAGCAAGTGTTCCTCCGGCGCGCCGCAGGTATTGACGAGGCGGCTTTCGAGCGGAAACTGTACGTCATCCGCAAACGGGCTCACAATGCCATCCGCAGGACGGAAGTAGACCCCTACTGGTATAATTCCACACTCTCCTGCCGGACGATCGTCTACAAGGGTATGTTAATGCCGGTGCAAGTCGGCGATTACTATCCCGAACTGCACGACCCAGACATGGAAAGCGCTCTAGCCCTGGTTCACTCGCGCTTCAGCACCAATACTTTTCCGAGTTGGGAACGATCGCACCCTTACCGCTACATCGCCCACAACGGCGAAATTAACACAATGCGCGGCAACATTAACTGGATGCACGCGCGGCAATCGCTGTTCGAGTCGGAACTATTCGGCGATGACTTAAAGAAAATCCCCAATTTAATCAATATCGAAGGCAGCGACTCGACGATTTTTGACAATGCTTTGGAATTGCTGACTTTGGCCGGGCGTTCTTTGCCGCACGCCGTCATGATGATGATTCCCGAACCTTGGACAGCCCACGAGTCCATGAGTGACGAGAAAAAAGCTTTCTACGAATACCATTCTTGCTTGATGGAACCTTGGGACGGCCCAGCTTCGATCGCATTTACCGATGGTACTTCGATCGGGGCAGTCCTCGATCGCAACGGTTTGCGCCCTTCCCGCTACTGCGTTACCAAAGATGACTTAGTAATTATGGCATCGGAAGCTGGAGTTTTGCCGATCGCCCCAGAACGAATTGTATCAAAAGGTCGCTTGCAACCGGGGCGGATGTTCCTGGTAAATACCGAGGAAGGCCGCATCGTCTCTGACGAGGAAATTAAAACCAAAATCGCCACAGAACACCCGTACCGCCAGTGGATCGACCAGCACATGGTCGAAATCGCCAAACTGAAAGATGCGCCGGCAGTAGCAGAATCTCATCCCGAAACATTGTTGCAGCGGCAAATGGCCTTTGGGTACACCTTTGAAGAACTGCGGTTGCTGTTAGCACCGATGGCGAAAGATGGCGTGGAAGCTGTCGGCGCGATGGGTGCGGATACGCCGCTGGCGGTGCTTTCTAATCGCCCAAAACTGCTTTATGAATACTTCCAGCAGTTGTTTGCTCAAGTTACCAATCCGCCGATCGATTCTATCCGCGAAGAAATTGTAACTTCTGCCGAAACTACGATCGGCGCTGAACGCAATTTGCTCAAACCAGAACCGGAAAGCTGTCATTTGATTGAACTGAAAACGCCAATTCTCAGCAATGAAGAATTAGCTAAGCTCCAACACGTAAATGAGGGCAATTTCAAATCCATCACCGTGCCGATTTTGTTTGACCCCAAAAGCGGTGTAAAAGGTCTCGAACAAGCCTTAGAAGAGGTGTTTGCAGCAGCAGACAGCGCGATCGCCTCCGGGGTGAATATCCTCATTTTGAGCGATCGGGGTATCAGTCCAGACAAAGCCCCAATTCCGGCGCTGCTGGCAGTTGCGGGCCTGCACCACCACTTGATCCGTAAAGGTACGCGCACGCGGGCGGGACTCGTGCTCGAATCCGGCGAACCGAGGGAAGTGCATCACTTTGCGACACTTATTGGATATGGTTGCGGCGCGATTAATCCGTATTTGGCCTTTGAGACGATCGCCGATTCGATCCGCGAAGGATTGCTGCTAAATGTCGAGTACAAAACAGCTTGCAAAAACTACGTCAAAGCCGCAACTAAAGGGGTGACGAAAGTTGCCTCGAAAATTGGGATTTCTACAATTCAAAGTTATCGCGGCGCGCAGATTTTTGAGGCGATCGGCTTAAACAAATCCGTAGTCGATAAATACTTTGCTTGGACAGCCTCACGGATTGAAGGTGTAGACCTCGAAGTCATCGCCCAAGAAGCAATTTTGCGCCATAATCACGCATTCCCCGATCGCCCATCCAGCGGACATACTCTCGATGTCGGCGGCGAATATCAGTGGCGGAAAGAAGGCGAAGCGCATTTGTTTAGTCCGCAGACAATTCACGCGCTGCAAAAGTCGGTGCGCGAGGGCAGTTATACGCTTTTCAAACAGTATTCGGGGCTGGTTAACGAACAAAACCAGCAGCATTTTACCTTGCGCGGTTTGTTGCAATTCAAACAGCGGGAATCGATACCCATTGAGGAAGTTGAGCCGATCGAATCTATTCTCAAACGCTTTAAAACTGGGGCGATGAGTTATGGTTCGATTTCTAAAGAAGCCCACGAATCTTTAGCTGTGGCAATGAACCGCATTGGTGGCAAATCGAACACCGGTGAAGGTGGCGAAGATCCCGATCGCTACACTTGGACGAACGATCGCGGCGACTCGAAAAACAGCGCAATCAAACAAGTTGCTTCCGGGCGTTTCGGCGTTACCAGCTTGTACCTTTCCCAAGCGCGGGAACTGCAAATCAAGATGGCGCAAGGCGCGAAACCCGGTGAAGGCGGACAGTTGCCCGGTAAAAAAGTATACCCGTGGATTGCGAAGGTGCGAAACTCGACTCCGGGTGTGGGATTGATTTCGCCTCCTCCTCACCACGACATTTATTCGATCGAAGATTTGGCCGAATTGATTCACGACTTGAAAAATTCCAACCGGGAAGCGCGGATTAGCGTCAAACTCGTGTCGGAAGTTGGTGTCGGGACGATCGCGGCGGGTGTTGCCAAAGCCCACGCCGATGTCGTGTTGATTTCCGGCTACGACGGCGGTACGGGCGCGTCGCCACAGACTTCGATCAAACACGCGGGTTTACCTTGGGAATTGGGACTGGCGGAAACTCACCAGACTCTGGTACTCAACAATCTCCGCAGCCGGATTGTGGTGGAAACTGACGGTCAAATGAAAACTGGCCGCGATGTAGTAATTGCTGCCTTGCTTGGCGCTGAGGAATTCGGTTTTGCGACGGCGCCGCTGGTGACATTGGGCTGCATTATGATGCGCGTGTGCCACCTGAACACTTGCCCGGTGGGCGTGGCGACGCAAGACCCGCTGCTGCGGAAAAACTTTACCGGCGACCCCGAACACACGGTAAACTTTATGACCTTCGTCGCGCAGGAAGTCCGGGAAATTATGGCGCAGTTGGGCTTCCGCACGCTGAATGAAATGGTTGGCCGCACTGATGTTTTGGAACCTCAGCAAGCTGTGGAACACTG
The DNA here is from genome assembly GCF_036705285.1 of Microcoleus sp. B4-C1. Lineage (NCBI taxonomy): Bacteria > Bacillati > Cyanobacteriota > Cyanophyceae > Oscillatoriales > Microcoleaceae > Microcoleus > Microcoleus sp. B4-C1. Next base: position 31,311 of record NZ_JAUBUC010000067.1, read on the forward strand.
GAAGGCTAAGGGTTTGGATTTCTCGAAAATCCTTTACCAGCCGGAGGTTGGGGCGGATGTCGGGCGCTACTGTCAGATGGCGCAGGATCACGGGTTGGAAAAGTCGATGGATATGACTGTGTTGTTGGATTTGTGCAAAGGTGCGATCGAAAATGGCGAAAAAGTACACGCCAAACTGCCGATTACCAATGTCAACCGCGTTGTCGGCACAATTCTCGGCAACGAAATCACCAAACGCAACTGGGAAGGTTTGCCGGATGACACGGTGCACCTGCACTTCCAAGGCAGCGCTGGGCAAAGCTTTGGCGCATTCGTGCCCAAGGGTGTCACCCTGGAGCTCGAAGGCGAAGCTAACGACTATTTGGGCAAAGGCCTCAGCGGCGGCAAAATCATCTTGTATCCGTCGCCAGCTTCTACCTTTGTCGCGGAAGAAAACGTGATTGTCGGTAACGTAGTGCTTTACGGCGCAACATCCGGCGAGGTTTTCATCCGAGGGATGGCGGGCGAACGTTTTGGGGTGCGTAACTCCGGCGTTAACGCAGTAGTTGAAGGTGTGGGCGATCACGGTTGCGAGTACATGACTGGCGGCAAAGTTGTAGTTTTGGGCGAAACCGGGCGCAATTTTGCAGCGGGTATGAGTGGCGGTGTTGCTTACATTTTGGATGAGGCGGGGGATTTTGCTACTCGCTGCAATATGTCGATGGTGGATTTGGAAAAACTGGAGGATGTTGAGGAAATTAGCGATTTGCGGCAGATGCTTCAAACTCACGTTGATTTGACTGGAAGTGCGAAGGCATCGAAGGTTCTGGCTGCGTGGGATGAGATGGTGCCGGTGTTTGTGAAGGTGATGCCGAGGGATTACAAGCGGGTGTTGCAGGCTATTGAAAGGGCGATCGCATCGGGTTTAAGCGGTGATGATGCGCTGACGGCTGCGTTTGAAGAAAACGCTCGCGATGTAGCCAGAATTGGCGGCAGCTAGTATTAGTATGGGTGCGTTACGGCTACGGCCTAACGCACCCTACAAAACTCTAATTAACTCAAGCATGGGTTTCTCGAAGCGGGCGCGAAGCAAATTCATACGGATCAAGTCAAATAATCTCATATTCAAAATATCTTGGGCGCTGACCATGAGTGATTTTCAATCTTTAAATTATGACAACCAATTTCTTGATATAGCTTCAGAAAGCGGAGCTGATTACACTCAATTACGCAATTTTTTAGCAGAGGGCAAGTTTAAAGAAGCTGATTGCGAAACTAAACAAATTATACTTTGGGTAGCGTGCTGTGAAAAATTAGGCTATTTAGGGCATTCAGATTGGGTAAACTTTCCTTGTACAGACCTCCAAACAATTAACCAACTTTGGGTAAAATACTCAAATGAGCGTTTCGGATTTTCAGTACAAAGGTCTATTTGGCAAGAAGCGGGCAAAGATTATGACAAATTCTGCGAATACGTTAAATGGGATTCATTTAATAGTAGAATGACCTATGAACTCCGCGCTCCCCTTGGTCATCTTCCCCATACTTTTGTATATTGGTTAGGACATAGAAGAGTCATCGTCCCTGGTGGAAATAGCTGGGGATTGGGATTGCATTGGTTAGATTCCAAACTATCTGCTTGTCATCTATAAAACAATTATCGTAAATACAGAAGTAGAGAAAATTGTGCAATGGATCAACTAATCGAATATCCCAAACTAATCAAGCGTATTTTGACCGAGTATCTAGAATTGTGCAATAATCGCCCTTCTCAACAAGACATCGAGACATTCTTGATTGCAGACGAGCAAAACGGTCATTACATCTGGATGAATCTGGGCTGGCCTAATGGCGATCGCATTACCGGGATGACTGTCTACGTTCGCCTTCGCGATGGTAAATTCTGGATCGAGGAAGACTGGACAGAAGATGGGATTGCAACGGATTTGGTGCGTGCAGCAGTTCCCAAGGAAGATATTGTGTTGGCATTTCACGAGCCTGGAATGCGACAGTACACAGATTTTGCAGTAGTTTCCTAGTAATTTATCAAACTTTGAATTGCTGTTGACCCACCCCTTTGATATAATGTTGTTACTAGATTTTAGAATAACAATCAAAAAAAAGGGATAATTATGACCGTCGAACAAGTCATTTTGGAAAATGTGAAGGTCTTATCGCCCGACCAACAACAAGAAGTCTTAGCTTTCATCAAATTCTTGCAGTCCGATAAATGGAAAGATATCTATAAAGGACGCTTCAAAGAACTGCAACAAGAAATTCGTCAAGACACTGATATCGATCCCGATGATGACCCCACTGAAACTGTCATCGAAGGGATTCAGCAAGGCTTCCATGAGGCAATTACCGGACAAACTCTCCCCTTGTCTCAACTGTGGGATGGCATTGATTTTCTCATCCCTTTGCTGAGCTAAATTACTGTGAATTCACTCCAAAGTTTGCAAGGCTTCCAAAATAGACAGTTTTCAGATATATATCCACACTTCTCATAGAAACCCATTGCGGTTTCATTTGCGACTGTAACGACCGTAATATCATCTTCCCCACCAACCATCTCTCGGATGCGAACCAATAATTCACTTCCTATTCCTCGTTTTGCATAAGACCTGTCCACACCTAAGTCTGTGACAAAAAGGAAATAAACAAAATCCGTAATACCAAAGGCTACCCCGATTAGCTTCCCTTCATCATTCCTAGCGGTAACAGCGACTGAGCGAGTAGTCAAAAGCTTCCTTACCCTTTCTTCAAAACGCTCTTTGGGGTACTGACTACCAAGATCGCTCCTTTTTAAGAAGTCGTAATATTCCTCAAAAGACAAGTTTTCATTATCTCGGTAGTCAATCATCTTACTTACTCAAATTTTTTCTTAAATTACTGCATATTTTATTTGCTGTCAACACAAAGTCAAAAGATTCTGAGGATTTTCCTGTATCTACCAGGCTACCTGGAAGTTATTTGCGATCGCCCACAAGTGCAGACAGGCCTACAGTTAGACTTGTTAATAGTTTTGCTGCGTAAATAGAGGAAATAGTACAATCGCGATGATGACCCCAAGTCGAAGAAGGCGATCGTCTAAAAATAGTGGCGAGCGACTCAAATTGTCGCAACTGAGAGTAAAATTGAATATCTACTTTCCATAGAGCAACGTCGCTTTGAGCCAGATTCAAATCTTAAACTTACAAAGCCTTAGCCAGGGACTCCCTGCGATTACACCTGCCTTTGGAGCCGCGATCGCAGAAGCAGGTGCGATTTGTCTAACCGATGAAGCTCACCAACCAGGAGTAACACTTAAAGTTGAGGGAGAATTTTCTTCCACATTCAAGTTAGATTGGCAGCCAGTCACCGAGCAAACCCGACGATGCTGGAATGACGAAGAATATACTACCGAGCAGGCTGCTTATGGAATCGCATTCCTGTTAATTTTGCAATTAACAAATCTCACAGTCATTGAACGCTCTCGCAAAGGAACTGGATTTGACTATTGGTTAGGAAGTCAAAATTCAGCTACCACACTGCCATTTGAGCGAATGGCTCGGCTAGAGGTTTCTGGAATTCGCAAAGGCAATCAAAGTCAAATCAATACTAGAGTCAAGCTGAAAACTGAACAAACCCGCGCCTCAGACGCACAAGGCTTGCCAGCGTATATCATTGTAGTAGACTTGGGCCGACCGATTTCTATTATTAGTGCCAAGCAAAATCCTGAAGGAACCGTACTCCAATGAGCCAGATTCAATCGCTCCACAAACAAGCAATGGATTTAGCCGAAGCAGCGGCAGTCGCCCGCTTAAGAGGTGCGTTGGAGTTGGCTGCACAATTGACGCGCCAAGCCTTTGAACAAGAAACTCAGGCCGCAGCCTTAATCGCTAGCGCCCTTGATGCTGAACCCACTCGTTCTGTGCTTCACCGCAGCGCAGCATCTTTAGCGATTGAATGTGGCGAATTACGAATTGCAGAACGTCTAATTGCAACTGCGTTATCTGGCAATCCCCCGGCAGAGATTGCTGAAGAGCTCAAAGATTTATTCATCCAGATTAACTTGAGCCAATATCTGAAACGTCAAGGAATCCACATCGACATTAAGGAACTGCGAGGACTGGTAAATCAATAGCACTCGTCGAGGGTCTAGAAACAGGTTATGGCCTTGAGTTCTTCGATTTGTTGGGGAACACTGTAGCAGTTGCGACGCTACCGGGAAGTTATTTGCGATCGCCCACAAATGCAGACATACCTACAGTCATGATATTGTCCGAAGGCGATCGCCCCTAAAATATTTACAAAACTCAATCTGGTATGCGCTCTATATCTAGCTGTTAAAATAGATAAACCTGAGCGTTAAAATCGCCAATGTATGACAGCAAAAATACACCTCAGCAACTTGGGTAATTCCTTCGCTTTGCCAATACCGGACTAGGGCGATCGCATCGGGTTTAAGCGGTGATCGTGCGCTGACGGCTGCGTTTGAAGAAAATGCTCGCGATGTCGCTGGGATTGGCGGCAGTTAGGGTTATGGAGTAAAATCCTACTCATGCAGCAAGGGGCTTACAGCCCCTTGTCCGAGTTCCTACAAACTATGCAATGGAATATCTAATTTTTAGAGAAGTCGATCGAGAGGACATACAGGCGATCGTCAATATTCACAATTCTCATGCGCGCGGTCAAAATACGTCGATCGATCGCGGCTTTTTGCTAACACAAATTACTGAAGATGAGATTGTCCAAAGCTTAAATAATTCATGCAAATATTTTGTGTCAGCTAAAACCGATGGGGAAATTGTGGGATTTGTGGCTATATCACAACCCAAAATATCTGATGAAATCTTGGATAAAATTATCTGGAAAGATGAGGTTTTTAAGAAAAGAGTCACCAGCGATCGGCATTTTTATCTCGAAAGAGTAGCAACACAGGTAGATTGGATGGGTAGAGGTGTTGCTCGATTTATGTATAAAGAAATTTATCAAGTTTTTCCAAATTCATTTATTTCACTGTTTATTGTTACCCAGCCAATAGCTAATACTCGTTCCCTAATGTTTCACCAAAAACAGGGATTTGAACAAATAGGAACTTTGCAAATTGACCGATTTCTAGATTTAGAAAATTATGAATGTATTGTGATGTTTAAAGAAACTTGAATTTATCATGAGTGAGTCTCCCACGAGAAGCCGACATCAATCCAGCCTAACAGGAATTACCAGAAGCGAGGGACTCGATATAACTTCCTTGGCGGCTGCGATACTTCGCCTCCCCGCAGTAAAAATATTTTTCCCCAAACAAAAAGCGCCCCTATTTCTAGGAGCGCTTTTTGTTAATCAAAAACTAAAAATTAGCCATTGATAGAAGGAGCAACCAAAGCTACTGGAGTGACTTCACTAGCAGCCAAATCAAGCGGGAAGTTGTGAGCGTTGCGCTCGTGCATTACTTCCATACCCAAGTTAGCGCGGTTGATGACATCAGCCCAAGTATTGATGACACGACCTTG
>NZ_JAUBUC010000068.1:0-36548 GCF_036705285.1 Microcoleus sp. B4-C1
GTCTGTTCTGAGGCATTCCTCTGTGATGTTAGAAGCCCACACTATAATCGTTTCGATTTAGTGTGGGTAGTTCACGTGCCCCAGTCATGCGGATTTTGGGCTATCGTTGTGGTAATATCTTTTAGCTTCAGGACTTACACATCAATAAAGTATGTCATTGCCAGCGGTAGCTCAGCAATAGCAGCATCTGTTTTTCATCGATGTCTGTGTAAGTCCTGAGCTTGTAAACATACTCCTGTCGCTATCAGTATAATAGGCGATTTATGAAAATTTTAGATTCTCAAGGCCGGCTGTTCGGCAAACTCAGCATCCTAGACGTAGGTGCCGCTCTAATCGTACTGCTAGTTGCAGTCGGAATCTTCTTCTTTCCCGGCACTTCTGGCGGTTCCGTCGCGCAAGTCGGCACCAGTATAAAACCTGTAGAGATTGATGCAATTGCGATCGGTCTCAAAGGAACAAACGTTCCAGAGTTGTTCAAACCCGGTGATAAAATTAATGTGGTGATCCGCAATCAACCCTCCGGTCAGATTACCATCAAATCGGTCCAAACTCTCACCCGAACCCTAGCAGTTCCTCAGCCCAACGGCACTCTGAAAGCTCTCCCCGATCCCAGAGAAGAAGAAGCCTTCAGCAGAAATATGAGGTTTACCTTAGAGGGAAAAGGTCAACTTACTGAAAATGGCCCGGTTTTAGGTAATACGAAAGTCAAAATTGGCACTACGCTAGAGCTTGAAGGCAACAGGTACATTTTCAACGCCAGCGTTATCGACGTGCGAGTCAAAGAATAATTAGTAGTCAGTAGGCATGGGGCAGTGGGCATTGGGCATTGGGCATTGGGCATTGGGCAGTGGGCAGTGGGCAGTGGGCAGTGGGCATTGGGCATTGGTAATTGGTAATTGGTAATTGTTATTTCTAACAATGGCCAACAGCCCACTAACAACTGCTTTCCTGTCAACTGCCACCCCACCACTGCCAACTGCTTTCCTGTCAATTGACTTCTTCACCCTTCCGAAAGCAATTTTAAATATTGCCGAATTAAGCCAATAGTGACAGCGGGAATTTCTAACTGCGGAGTCAAACCTACGTTTTCCAGAGGTTGAAAAATTTTGATTGCTTCGGGGTTGAGGTTTGCCAACCGCTGGCCGATATCGGGCCCGGTAAACTGCGATTTTTCTCCCCAAATAATCGCTGTCGGCGTTGTTAGCTGAGTGATGTACAGCGACAAATCAAAGCACAAATCTCCCCGCACAAAAGACAGGGCGGCATATTCTGCATTTGGTTCCAAAGCAGATTGGAGGTAAGCATCAACAATTTCTTGGTAAACGCGACGCGAATCAGCAAATTGGCGTTGTTCTAGGAAGCTACGGATGCCGCCGTCTGTGGCGATGCCGGTGCTGTAGAGCAATTTGTCTAAAATCGGCGTGTTGACTAGCTTAGCGAAGAAACTGCTGCCGTAATCTTGTCCGAAATCCGACAAACCGCTGGGTATGGTCAAAATCAGTGATTTGAAGAGATCCGGCCGTGCGATCGCAGCTCGAATCGCGATCGCCCCTGTTAGCGAAGAAGCAATCACCTCTGTCGGACTGCCACAAGTTTTTTCGAGAAATTCGATCAAAGTTGTGATATAATCTTCAACCTGATAATTTCTTGCCGGATGTTCCGATCGCCCCCAACCGATTAAATCCGGTGCTAAAATTCGATATTCTGCGGCAAAAGCCGGATAAACTTTCGACCATTCGTAGGCACTCGACCCGCCGCCAAAACCGTGAAAAAATACTAAGTTCGGCTTATTTTCCGAAGTTGAGGTCGGCAACCCCATCCAAGGCATTTTTTCAGCAGTGTAGTAAACCATTCTGCCGAGAGAAGTAACTATTGATCGCTGACCGAAGCCGAGGGGTACAAGCATAAACTAACCTTAATCGCTGTTATATTTTAGATTCTTTTCCGTCGCCCCGTCTTTGTTTAAAAAACTTGCAAAGCTGGTGGCGTTTTTGTAAAGATTGAGTAATGATTTAAATCTATTTTAGTACAGGTGAAGCGTGAAACTACAGACAGCAAGTAAGTTTTGCGATTTGGGCAATTCGGCTGTGTAGTTATCCTTACTGTTGCAAACTACCGCCGATCGGAGATAATAGCAAAATGATGGGTGAGACCCCTCAACAAAATAGAGTCTGTTCGCTAACCCCGAAAGCAGGCGCTCGGAAAGGAGGACTATTAGAACTCGCTTTCAGGCAGGCGGCAGGTTGGCCGACGCTCGCCAATCACAAATCATTAATCACGATATTTTGCGGAGCAGTGGCTTTTGAGGTCGAAAGTCTTTGTTGGAGGGCGGGCAATGGGGTTTCGATTCCTAATTGCAGGTTTGGCAATCACGGGCCTCGCCGTTATCAATTCCAAAACACAAGAAATAACTAATCTCAGGGAGGTCTACTAAAATGCAACTGCTCAGAAAAAGGGATCGCGAGGGTTTTATGGTTGATGCGAAAAGTCTTCAATCTGACGGGTTGGCAGAGTTTGACACAGCCTGTCGAAGCATGGATTTAAACGGCAAAAAGTCTGTTGTCGCCACTCCAGAACGCTCAGGCGCCGGGTCAGATGTGCGATCGCGCACCACGGTACCTGCGATCGTCCGGGTAGCTTTAGAAGACTTGAAATGCTTTGAAGTAGTAGAACACCAGTTTGCACATTGGGGGGTTACTTTTAGCAATGCCGTCGCCATCCAACCTTCAAACCCAGCATTTTTCACTGGTTCTGGGGCAACAGTGTTAATGGGGGCCCCCAAAAGCGGACTGATAGAAGTAACTTTTAAGTATCCAGTTCGCTGGGTGTCAGGACTTGTCACCAGTTCGCGACGAACTGTTTTATCTGCTTGTGACATTGACGGCAACCCAATTGTTCAGGATGAAATGCCGGCGCCCAATCTGGTGGGGTCTAATTCTCCGATCGACCCTAGGACTCCCCTGCGCGTAAAAGCTCCGAATATTCATAAAATTACTTTTTACGCTTTTGACGGTCAGCTAATAGTCGATGACTTGATTTTTGGATTGTGAACTACCAGACGCTGACCACTTAAGGGGTACAGCGCTGGCTTCCTGATTCAACGGGGATAGCGTCCAATAAAACCGAAGTTTTACCAGATCGACTTACATCCTCTCCACAGGCAGAAGCGCTAGTTCCTAACGCCAAAATCCGCAAGGCTTCATTTCTAATATTGATTGCTGCATTTACATCACGGTCATGGTGAGTACCACAACGCTGACAACTCCATGCTCTAACATCAAGAGTGAGATTATCAACTCGATTTAGGCATACATGGCAAGTCTTAGAGCTAGGAAACCATCGATCAATCTCGACATATTGTTTTCCTTCACTCTCGGACTTGTACTTAAGCATCGTGCAGAACATACCCCAGCCAACATCACTAATGGCTTTGGCTAAATTATAATTCTTTACCATGCCTTTGATGTTGAGATTTTCCACTGCAATAACTTGGTTTTCGTCAACTATCTTGCGGGATAGCTTGTGTAGAAAATCTTCCCGGCATCGGGCAATCTTGGAGTGAACTTTTGCCACTACCAGTCTTGCCTTTTTTCGGTTTTGACTACCTTTCTTTTTGCGATAAAGCTTTTGCTGCTTGCGTTTTAAGTTTCGTTGGCGCTTGACAAAATGTTTGGGATTGCCAAACTTAGAACCATCACTGGTGATCGCAAAATGAGTTAACCCTACATCAATGCCAATAGCTTTATCTGCTGGGACGGATTCAGGCTTTTCTTTCCCATCGTCAATCAAAACAGAAATAAAATGTTTACCGTCCGGGTTGCGAGATACGGTAACGGTCTTGATGTCGCCCTCAAAATCACGATGTCGCCGACAGAAAACTAAACCAATCTTAGGTAGGTTGATATAGTCACCGTCGAATTTGACATTTTGAGGGTAGCCGATCGACTGCCTGCCGTGCTTTGACTTGAATTTGGGCAGCATCGCCCTCTTGTCAAAGAAGTTTTTGTAGGCAGTAGATAAATTCAATGCAACCACCTGCAAACATTGAGAATAGGGTTCTTTTAGCCATTCGTATTCTTTTTTGAGTGGAGGGAGCAAGCCTTGTATGTATGCCCTAGATAGTCCTTTGCCAGTATTTTTGTAAGTTTCTTGACATAGATTTAAAGCATAGTTCCAAAACCATCTCGCACAACCAAAAGACTTTGCAAGCAAGGTTTCTTGCTCACTTGTGGGATAGATTCTGTACTTGTAGGCTTGATACATTTATCAAGATTGCAGAATACCGATAAGATGATCGTAGCACACAAAAACTATATTGATTGGCTGTCGCTCAATTTATTTTCACCGCGAGCTTTCATCCCGACGCTCACCTTCGGTAGAGCGCGGGACTTCCCATTCGCATTAGTTAAAGCCATGCCATAAGTAGCATCCCAAGTCTGCAAACCTTCGAGAAGGGCATTGCGGACTAAAGCTTCTGGTTCCCGACTCAGCATCAGGCGAAAGCACTCGGCAGCGCGGGAACGGGCGATGGAACTTTTGACAGAGCTCACAGGGCCAAACCCACCCTGATTCACCAAATCGGTCATTTGCCGCACAGCAATCAAACGCTTCACGGGGTCAGCATCAGTCAAATCCGCCAAGATGCGATCGATCGCATCTTCATCTTTTGCAGCCCCCAGACTCAACCCTTGCCGCAGCAACACCCCTGCAATCGCGATCGTACCCAAATTCTGCAAAATTAGGCTCAAAGCCATCCAGGGGCTGCTTGAGTCCGCCCAAATCGCCAAACTCATGTAAGCGCCCAAGGTAGCAATGCCGCCAGTGCCGACGGCTAAAACAAATCGGCGGTTCGGCCCCTCCCAAAATTGCTCGCCTTTTGCTCGCAGCAATTGCCAGTCCCACGACTGCCCTCGGTAAACCACCATCATCGCTGCTATCCCCAGGCCTGTGGAAAACAGTAATTCACTGTTCCACCACCCCCAAACTGCTGCCAGGGTGATAACTGCCAGCCAACCTTTGGATCGAGTCAAACTCTCTAGCAGCCATTTGAGAAACGCAGTAGAAACCACAGGCGATCGGGCCCAGGAGGTCTTACCATCTACCCTCCGGCGTCTTGTTTCGGCAGTCCGGCCTGTGGCTGTTGGGGTTGCCGGCGGGCGATCGTCCGAACTCAATTCTCTCAAAGCTTGACCATCAGTTATTTCTAAAGACAGGTCGCTCAAGGGAAGATTACCGAGTTCCAAAGTGCGATCGGACACTTTCACAGGCGATCTATTCAGCTTGGTTGTAGTTTTTTTAACTTGATTCATACTGACTTTTTTGAAAAATAACTTAAAGTTATCCAGGCTTTTTTAGCACTGATTTAGATTCTCGACAAACAAGACTCTAAGCTTCTATGATACCGGAAATTCAAACCCGTGGCGAGTACCGCAAATGCGCCGAATTCCGAGAAATCCTTACCAACAATAGAGCTATTGAAGATTGTTGAGAAAAGCACCACAGGTTAACAGGGAATATTTCTGCATCGCTCTTGAGACAGAATGGCGATCGGAGTTGGCATGATAGCCAAAAAGCGAAATTTTTTAATTTCCGAAAATAGGGGAATTTTGAGTGATTCAATTCGTCCGCCAAGAAATGCACGACGAAAATTTAGCCTTTTGCCCGCAGGCCCGGACTCTCGCTGCTACCCGGTGTCAGATGAGGCTGGGTTCAGCTTGACCGCTAGCGGGACGAACCGCAGCGGGCCGAGCATCCAGACAGTATTGGTTGATAATTAATAGCAGGAGCCTTCCTAAACTGCTAAGATTTTTGAATTAATGGGAGTTGAGTTAATTAAACCGGGTTCTGCTAAAAAGGAGTCCCGGATGCTCATGGGCAGGGGTTAAATGGCGGGAGCATCTCAAGTCGGGTAAATTAACCGTCATTATTGTAGCGGCGCGTTCACGCCCGATCGCCAATATCGGCCAGATATCGGCGTAAAACAGCCCCGCCACCTGCATATTATGGTCGATCGACCGGACTAGATAGCAGGAAAGCCATCATCCGGGTTCAAACCGGTAAAGCAGCAAGGCAAGCAACTGACCGCGCAATCCGGTTCGGCAATTGCGGAGGCTGGAGAAACAGCGGCTTTTGACCAAACTCAGACAGAACTACTGCCCCAAAGTGTGTCTGCGGAGGTTAGGCTAGTGAAGAGACGAAAAGAATAGTTACGATCGAGACTTCCAACGTCTACTTTGTAATTTATTGCTCAGTTGTCAAGCCCAACAGTTTTGCATTCTCGCGATGAGCGAGACTCTTGGCAGTTCCCACAAGTGGGGAACTCGACCGTCAAAGAACTTGGGTTTGATGGTAAAGCCCTTAGTAATATGTAAACACCTTATCGATAACTCGCCGGAACAATCTTGCAAGAAAACCCATGTCTAGTATGCACAACCAATTCACGGTTCACTTCTGGGGCGTTAGAGGTAGCATAGCGTCTCCCGGGGCAGAAACAGTACGTTACGGGGGCAACACGCCCTGTGTAGAAATGCGAGTGGGTGAGAGTCGCCTAATTTTCGATGGCGGTACTGGATTGCGGGTTTTGGGACAAACTCTCCTGTCCCAGATGCCCGTAAAAGCTCATATGTTTTTTACTCACTCTCACTGGGATCACATTCAAGGATTCCCATTTTTTGTCCCAGCTTTTATTCCTGGGAACTGCTTTCACATCTATGGGGCTATTGCTCCTAATAAGGCTACTATCCAGCAGCGCCTCCACGACCAGATGCTGCACCCCAATTTTCCGGTACCCCTGCAAATTATGGGGGCAGACCTGAAATTTAACGATATAGAAGTGGGCAAACCGCTGGAAATCGGAGAGATTAAGGTGGAAACTGCTTTGCTGAACCATCCGGGCGAAGCTATAGGCTACCGCGTAAACTGGCGGGGGTATTCGGCTGCTTACGTGACTGATACCGAACATTTTCCCGATCGTTTAGACGAAAATGTGCTGTATTTGGCTCAGGATGCTGAGGTGCTGATCTACGACGCTACTTATACCGATGAGGAGTATTATGCGGAGAAAAGCAGCAAGGTCGGCTGGGGACATTCGACTTGGCAGGAAGCGGTGAAGGTGGCAAAGGCTGCTAATGTCAAAAAGTTGGTGATTTTTCACCACGACCCGCTGCACAATGACGAGTTTTTAGACAAGGTGGGAGAACAAGTGGCTCAAAGATTCCCGAACAGTTTGATGGCGCGGGAAGGTTTGTCGTTACAATTGCTGCCTCCTGATAACAATTTGTCTGAAGTGTCGGTGCAAGCGCCTCAAGTGCCTGTCTGATGGATTTGAGATTGCCCGATGGTTCTGAAATCTTGAGGTCAGAAATCTCAAATTTAAGTTAGGGCTGACCTCAGAGACGGATACAAGCCCCCGGCTTAAGTGGTGGAAAACCAAAAAGTTTAGACCAAAGTTCAACCTTCCAGATTTATCTGTGGAGTCAAATCTAAAATCTAAAATCTAAAATCTAAAATCGACTGGCGATCGCACTAAGTATGTCAAAATTTTAAGCGTGTGGGTAACTTCTTCTTGTACCGCTGCTCTGACTCCAACTTCTGTTGCCTTGGGAAACTTTGATGGTTTGCACCTAGGGCATCGACAAGTCGTGCAGCCAATTTTAAATCGATCGCCTGGGCCAAATTCTGCGACGGTTTTTGCGTCGGGGCAAAACTTGCGCTCCAACGTTGGCACAGATCAAAATTGGGAAAGCGAACATCCGGCGACCTGCGAAAATGACTCAGCAGCACCGCCGGATCGAGCCGACAGCCACCATAACTTCGAGGGTTTGATAGGCCCTAGGGCCGAGGGCAACAGCCTCTCTAGTCGCGATTCTGATGGGGTCGATCGACTTTATAGCACTGTGGTGACATTCGATCCGCACCCGCAAGAATTTTTTACGGGTCAACCGAAAAAACTGCTGACGCCTCTGGCAGAAAAGGTAGAATTGCTCGCAGCCATGGGCGTCGAGCAACTTGTGCTGCTGCCGTTCGATCGAGAATTAGCGGCTTTGACTGCTTCTGAGTTTGTCGAGGAAATTTTGGTGCGGCAACTAAAAGCGAGTCGAATTAGTGTGGGGGTTGATTTTCGGTTTGGGCGGGGACGCGCTGGGACGGCTGTGGATTTGCAGTCGATCGCCTCTGGTTACGGTATTGATGTTGCTCTTGTACCGCTGCACAATTGCGGTGAGGGCGATCGGATCAGCAGTTCTGCAATCCGCGAAGGTTTGGCATCCGGCGACCTCACAAGAGCGAATCAGTTGCTGGGGCGACCTTACAGTTTAGTCGGAACTGTGGTTGGGGGACAGCGGCTGGGTAGGACGATCGGATTTCCTACTGCTAATATCGAACTGCCGCCGGAAAAATTTTTGCCACGTTTTGGCGTGTATGCGGTACGAGTCTCGCTGAAAGATGGATGGGAAAAGATGAAAGAGGAAAGTTCTTCCTATCAGCGGGAAAATCCCAAATCTCTAATTTCCGGCGCAGCATCAAATTTATCTTTTGTCAATGGGGTGATGAATGTTGGTTGCCGCCCGACAGTAGACGGCCAGCAACCCACTGTGGAAATTCACCTGTTAGATTGGTCTGGGGATTTGTACGGTCAAACCTTGAGTGCGAGTTTGGTAGAGTTTTTGCGACCCGAACAAAAATTCGCTTCTCTGGATGCTCTCAAAACTCAAATTCAGGCAGATTGCGATATTGCTAGAAGCCTCTTAACTGCTAAAGTCTAATAATTATGTGATCTAGAACAGGCGATCGCTTTTAAAAATGGTGCAAGATGAGTCAGACTAAATTCTAGTTGTACAAATACGAAGTCCGCAAGGCAAAGACTCAAGATTTTGGCCATCTTGATATCTTTTCAACAATTAGCAACTAGCAATTAGCAATTAACAATTATCAATCAGGGATATGAGACAACATATTGAGCGGCTCAAACAAAATCTAGGCAAAACTATGGTTGGCAAAGCGGATGCTATTCGCTTGGTGCTGGTAGCCGTGTTTTCGGGCGGACACGCGCTGCTGGAAGACGTGCCTGGTGTGGGAAAAACGCTGCTGGCGAAGTCTTTGGCGCGATCGATCGATGGCAAGTTTCAGCGGATTCAGTGCACTCCCGATTTGTTACCGACGGATGTCACCGGTACTAATATTTGGAATCCGCGCAGCGGAGAGTTTGAGTTTTTGCCCGGCCCAGTTTTTGCTAATGTTTTGCTTGCTGATGAAATCAATCGGGCGACACCGCGAACTCAGTCAGCTTTGCTGGAAGTGATGGAAGAAAAGCAGGTGACAGTAGATGGAGTTTCTCGGAATGTTCCGACGCCGTTTTTTGTGATTGCGACTCAGAACCCGATCGAATATCAAGGCACTTTTCCGCTACCAGAAGCGCAGATGGATCGGTTTACTTTGTCTTTGACATTGGGCTATCCCGCTGCGTTGGAAGAGTTGCAAATGTTGGAACGGCTTTCTGATAGTTTTGCTGTTGAAGATTTGCAGCCTTGTATTTCTTTGGCAGAAGTGCAGGAATTGCGCCGTTTGTGCGCTGGTGTGAAGGTGGAAGGCTCTTTGAAACAGTATATTGTAGATTTGGTGCGATCGACGCGAGAGGATGAGGAGATTACTCTGGGGGTGAGTCCCCGGGGTGCGGTGGCTTTGCACCGGGCGTCGCAGGCATTGGCGTTTATTTCAGGGCGGGATTTTGCTACCCCGGATGATGTGAAGGATTTGGCGCCGCACGTACTGTCTCACCGATTGATTCCGGCGGGGGGAAGGAGGGCTAAAACGATTGTTGACAAGTTGTTGCGATCGGTTCCTATTCCTTAAAAAGTTTGTAAGTAGTTGTTTTAATTAAAGGAACAGGCAAGATGCCTGTTCCACAAAGAATTACAGCTTAATTCAAGGAACAGGCAAGATGCCTGTTCCACAAACAATAAAGAATTACAGCTTAATTAAAGGAACAGGCAAGATGCCTGTTCCACAAAGAATTACAGCTTAATTCAAGGAACAGGCAAGATGCCTGTTCCACAAACAATAAAGAATTACAGCTTAATTCAAGGAACAGGCAAGATGCCTGTTCCACAAAGAATTACAGCTTAATTCAAGGAACAGGCAAGATGCCTGTTCCACAAACAATAAAGAATTACAGCTTAATTCAAGGAACAGGCAAGATGCCTGTTCCACAAAGAATTACAGCTTAATTCAAGGAACAGGCAAGATGCCTGTTCCACAAACAATAAAGAATTACAGCTTAATTCAAGGAACAGGCAAGATGCCTGTTCCACAAACAATTAATTTTCCTGTGGGGAGTAGGGGTTGGGCAGGAGATCCCGCTCTTGAAAGACTTATTAATAATGGTGCAAGATGTCAGTTAATCCATAGGTTTTGCACCATTCTCAAGCACTCTCAAACAGCGCCACTAATTTTTTTGCCTCTAAATCAACATTGTGTTGTTGAGCAACCCGTTCTGCTCCTGTTTTCCCCATTTGTTCTAGCTTTTCTAGAGGTGCTTCCAATACCGCGCGCATCGCTACCGCTAATGCTTCTGCGGAACCGGGAGGAACTAACCAACCGCAAACACCGGGTTCTACGAGCTCCGGGATGCCAGCAACATAGGTGCTAATTACGGGCCGATTGAGAGCGAGGGCTTCCATAATTACAACGGGCAAACCTTCAGCAAAACTCGGCAATACCATTGCCCGTGAAGCTAAAATCTCTTGCTGAACTCGATCGCCACTGGCCCAACCGGTAATTTCTATATGGTTTTGCAAACCAAGTTGCTGAATCTGCTGTTCAATATCCGATCGCAGCGGCCCGTCTCCTACGAGTACCAACTTAAACTCTAAGCCTTGAACTGCTAACTTGCTAGCAGCTTCTAGCAATAATAAATGACCTTTTTGTTCGCTGAGCCGGCCAATGCAAGCTAAGCGGGGTGCTGCGGGTATGGGGACGTAGGGTGCAGTTAAAAATGCAGCATCTACGCCGCAGTGTATGACGTGAATTTTTGACCAAAAAGTGCGATCGCACCACCGAAAAAGCTGACTTTTACCGAAGGAACTAACTGCTGCTACAAAGGTCGATCGTTTAATTTTTTCGTCTAAGGAAAGAAGTGTGGCTTTATCAAATTCTTCAGGGCCGTGAACAGTGAAACTGTAAGTCGGGCCGCCCAGCACGTGGCACAGCATAGCGACTGTTGTGGAATTTGTCCCGAAGTGAGCGTGAACGTGTGCTGTACCGGATTCTGCAAACCAATTTAAAAGAATGCAAGCTTCTGCTAAATAAGCTAGATGCAGCAAAATCCCCCGTTCCGAGTGCCAGCCAACTTTGAACATTAACCGCACAGCTTCGATGAATCGAATTGGTCTAGTTGTGGCAACGCGCAGCAAACCCCACGCTAACCCCTGTACACCAACTCCTAAGATTACTTTAGTTGATTCTTGCTCTAGTTTGTCGGCCCCATCAACGAGTTCTGACTCGCAGGATCGGATCGAAAAACGTGCGACTTTCATGCCGCAATTTTCAACGGCTAGCACTTCTCTGCGGACAAAGCTGTGGCTGACTTTGGGATATTGGTTGACTAAATAAGCGATGTTCATGAACGGGGAGAAAATTTTATGGTAAAACTTAGATTAGTTTAGCCTTTGGCTGCAATACGTGGGCAACAAATTTAGCTGATTTGTTGAGCTTATTTGAGCAGGGGCGGAGGGCGATCGCTTTTGGTGGGATGGGGGAAGTGACAGCGGGGCGATCGCTATTTCGGTCAGAGCAAATCAATCAACACATTTTACATTTTTAATACAATAGTCACGACACTTTTTAGGTAGTAGTCACAAACCGTTGATTTTCACGCAGGCAGCTCGATCGCCGAATCGCCCTGAAAGCCTTTTTTCAGGGTTCCCAATTAAAAACTGTCCGAAGTGTTTTCCTGTTATGCAAACCACTCCCAATCAGGTTTAACAGCCCCCAGATTGCCTCAATAATTGGTAATTATTCAACCTGCAATTCCATCTAATTTCCTATTGTCACCTAAATTTTCCCTAAAATCACCAGCCCGAAAAATAATCGCCCAAATCCCCAAACAACCAGCAACTCTCGCAACTCTCACAACTCCCTCAACTCTCGCCACCAAAGATTTTTCTGAGGCGACTTGCTCTGCATCTACCCAAGATGACAGCAAATAAGGTAAAGTAAACGGCACAAGAGTCTAGAACTCTCCAACTGCCGCAACTCGGCAAACCCGCCCCTGACCAGCAAAACTGGCCGATACAGGCGACATTAACCGCTAACCGTCAACCTCTAACAACCGACAAAAATGCAAACCTACTACTACGTTTTAGCCAGCCAACGCTTTTTGCTAGAAGAAGAAGCCCTAGATGAAGTGTTTAAAGAAAGAACTCGCAACTACAACGAACAAGAAAAACAAATAGACTTCTGGTTGGTCAAGCAGCCGGCTTTCCTAGAAGCACCGACAATGGCAGAAGTTAAAGCAAAATGCCCTCAGCCAGCCGCCGCTATTATTTCTACCGATCCTGTCTTCATCACCTGGTTGAAACTGCGATTAGAATATGTACTGACAGGTGAATTTCAAGCACCATCACCAACTATTCCTGATGCCCTTGCATCCCTACAGACAGCATGAATAAAAGAGCAAAATATCCGACAAAACAACTAACAACAATTAGGGGTAAATTGTACAAATTTATTTTGTCTCTCCCCCTATTTTCTGCTACTTCGATCGCCCTTTTGGTATTGACAATTTTATCGAGTTCTGTTAAAGCTCAATCGAGCTGCCAACCGCCCCAGCCCGATGAATATCTACTGTTAATTGTCACCCCAACACCCGAACAGCAAGAAAGAGCAAAACGCTCTTTCCCTGGAAATACTAACAACACAGTTTGTCGGTACATCAATGACACGGTGACGCGAGTTGGTGGCTTTCGCGACTCGCAAATCGCGGGCGATTGGGTTAAATACATCGAAGATGTTGTCGGATTGCAAGCTTACGTAGTACGATCGCCCGCAGCGGCACTACCCCAAAATTTGCCAGTCTACAGCCCCCAGCCAGCACCAGGTTTTGAACCAATCACCAATTCTCCCAGCGGCAATCTTGCCTTCAATCCCCAACCCCTGGGCCCTGGTTATGCAGTCTTAGTCGATTACTTCAACCAACCCGAATTAGCAGGCCAAGTCAGGCAAGCATTCGGCACACAAGTAGGCTTAGCTTCCTACGGCCAGCGTCCCTTTTTATTCGTCGCTTATACAACGGATCAAAACGCCGCTACTGCTGCGGTAAAAGCATTGAGCGATCGAGGTTTTTGGCCGATGTTAGTAGACAGCCGCCGAGTTACCGTAATTGCTCCCGCTGTTCGCTAAAAGATAAAACTTGGCAATTAAAGTTGCTTCTTGTCAAACAAAGTCCGCCTAAGCGGACTAATAACAATTATTGTTGTTGTTGTTCGGACTCTAGCGGGCTGCTTCCTAGCTGACTTTCTGCCCGCTTTTTTGCTTCCATTGCGGCTCGGTAATCGGGTTTGTAGCGAATTGCTTTGTCATAAGAGGCGATCGCATCTTCGTATCTTTTTACTGCCACCAGTGCATTGCCGCGGCTGTACCAGGCTTCCGAGTAGTCAGGCTTGACATAGACGGCTTCATTGTAAGAGACGATCGCATCTTCGTACCGTTTCAAATTGTACTGGGCATTGCCTCTATTGTACCACGCTGGATATTCTTTCGGGTTTAAATCTAAGGCTCTGTTATAACACTCAATTGCTTGTTCGTACCTGCGTAATTCGTGGTACGACCAACCTAAATTGTACCATGCTTGATAATAATCAGGTTTTAACTTGACAGCTTTTTCGTAAGCTTCTACCGCTTCTTCATGCCTCCGCATTTTCAGCAAAGCGATGCCTTTACTGTACCACCCTTGATAAAAATTGGGCTGAAACCGCACGGCTTTTTCGTAGGCTTCAAAAGCTTCCTTGTTTTTGTTTAATTCGAGGAATACATTGCCTAAATTGTACCAAGCTTCATAATTATCGAATTTGATTTCAACTGCTTTTTGATAGGATTCTACGGCTCGATCGTACTGTTTTAATTTTTGGTAAGCTTGTCCCCGATTGTACCAAGCACCGTACAAATTGGGCTGAAATTGTACAGCTTTTTCGTAGGAAGTGATGGCCTCTTCGTACCGCTGCGAATCTAACAGAACATCGCCTCTGCCTTCCCACGCTGCGGCATAGTCTGGCTGGATTTTCAAAGCGTTATCAAAAGATGCGATCGCCTCTTGAGACTGCTGCAATTTATCCAAAGCATAACCCCGCCCCGTCCAAGCTTCTAAGTATTCCGGCTTTAATTCTATGGCTCGATCGTAAGCTGATTGCGATTCTTTGTATTTTTTCAATTCGTACAAAGTTTTGGCTTTTTCCTGCCAAACTTCCGCGTAGTCCGGCCTGAGATTTATTGCTCGATCATACGCTGCTAGAGCTTCTTCAAATCGGCTTAAATTGTAAAGAGTATTGCCTCGGTTGTATAAATCAGTTGCATTGGCAGAATTAAAAGTGTTTACACCATAAATTGATGCTATAATACTGATGCCAATTAAACTGGCGATCGACAATATTTTTAAATACAGTTTTTTTCGAGATTTGAGCGGCATCTTCGCAGCAGCCACCGGAGGCAATACAGGAACTGTACCGCTGAAAGAATTTTTCAATTCTTTAATAGCTTGCAGCGTTTCGCCGGCACTAGAATAACGTTGCCGAAAATCGTACTTTACCATCTTATCTAAAATAGTCGCAAATTCAGGACTGACTGATGTTTTGTCCTGCCAAATTATTTCCTCTGTCTCGGTATTTTTTGGCATTTGGTGAGGATTTATGCCAGTGAGGAACTGAATTGCGATCGCACCGACGGCATAGATATCGCTGCTGAGTTTCGGGTTGCCATGAGCTTGTTCGCTGGGCATATAACCGGGAGTACCAATGCTGACACTCAAGCTATTCTTGGGCTGAGGATTGGTGATTTGAGTAGTAATTTCTTTGACTGCGCCGAAGTCAATTAAAACTAATTTTCCGTCTCTATCTCTGCGGAGGATATTGCGGGGATTGACATCGCGGTGAATCACATTTTGCTGGTGTACAAAGTCTAAAATTTCGAGAAGTTCCTGCAATATACAAATGACTGCATCTTCCTGCATGACTCCCGCAGTTCCTCCTTGGTAAGGGGAACTTCCCGCAGGCCCTCCTTGGTAAGAGGAACCCCCCCCTGCCCCCCCTTGGTAAGGGGGGGAGCCAAGTCCAGCCCCCCCTTGGTAAGAGGAACCCCCCCCTGCCCCCCCTTGGTAAGGGGGGGAGCCAAGTCCAGCCCCCCCTTGGTAAGGGGGGGTTTGGGGGGGTATAATTTCTTGACTTAAATCGTGGCCTTCTATAAATTCTTGAACTAGATAAAACTCTTGATTCTCTTCAAAAAAAGCAAAAAGTCGGGGAATGCGATCGTGATTTCCCAACTTGTACAAAACTTGTGCTTCGGTATCGAATAAACGTCTAGCTACCTTTAGAGTTTCGGGATCGGTTGCGTGAGGTTTAAGCTGCTTGACGACGCAGAGGTGATTGCCTGGTAGCTGCTTATCTTCAGCTAAATAAGTTTGAGCAAATCCGCCGCCTCCCAAGTGACGGATAATGCTGTAGCGACTGCTGAGTGTGATTCCAAGCATGAGATTTACCTAATATTCCTAGTATTTTGGAGAATTAGCTTCCAACCAAGCTGTTAAATCTTCGGCATTAGAAAAATCTAACATTGCTTCTGCAAGATTCTCTAATTTGTCGATCGGCAATTGGCGAATGCGGCTTTCAATATCCGGGTTTATTTGACCTAAACGGCGACTTAGCAAACGCATAATTAACCCTACTTGTCCTTCTTGTCTGCCTTCTTGTCTGCCTTCTTGTCTGCCTTCTTCCCGACCTAAAGCCACTGAACCCTCTTGATCTTGAGCAAAAAACTCTTGCTGTTGTAATATGTTAAATTCCTCCTGTGTCAAACTAACTTGATTGGCAATTTCAAAGGCTTTCTGAATTTCCGGGACTGTGACCATTGTTTGAGGTACTTCATCCAAAGTGCCAGTAGTTTTGATAAAGTAAATCCACTTGTCCGTAAGAGTTTCCAGTCGATCCAATTCTTTCTTAAATTTTGGCAACTCTACAAATACTAACTCAATGTCATTTTGTAGATAATCAGACAAGCGAGTTCTTTCTTTGAAGACAAAATGCGAAATCACATCTTGCTCGCCGCGAAACATTTCAAAATCAGTGATAGTCAAAGCAATCACAGGTCGCAGTTGCTTGTATAGTTCTCCCCTTGTTAATTGGAGTGCATAGGTTTTTGCTGCATTGTACAAAACTCGCTTGCCAAAGGCCTGTACCTTCAAAACTTGCATTTCGATAATCACGTATGTGCCGTCATTAAGTAGCGCTTTGACATCTAAGTAGCTGTTTTTTACTCCCGCTATTTGAGGGCCAAGATAAGGGTCAAGGATTTCTAAACTTTCAATTATCGATCGCCCTTCATAGAGTAGGGCATTCAAAAAACTAATCAGAATGTCGGTACTCTGGGCGGAGCCAAATATTTTTTTGAAGGCAAAATCAATTTTGGGATTGATAAATCTCATGTTATTTTTCTCCTTCGACATTTGTACTTAACACGGCTGCCAACCTTACTGTGACAGTCTGTTTGCTTTCTTTCTTGTTCCCTCCCCTTACTAAGGGGAGGGTTAGGGTGGGGTTCTAGATTTTTGCTATTGAGATGCTCCCACTATAACTTAACTTCAAACGGCTTTCAAAATCTCGTCATCGACTGAAAAATCTATCTCAGCTTTGTCCCGCCCCGAAACTACATAATCATTCTGAAAAGAATCTTTTAAGCCAGAAACTAAGTCAAATTCCGGCTGCCAGTTAAGCTCGGTGACAGCTTTATTAACTGAAGCGAAAAAGTGCTGTAATCGCATTGGGAAAGCTTTCTTTTTGCCGAAGTCAAATTGTTTGGGATCGTAGTGTACAATCTTAATAGCATCAGGGGATTTGCCTGCTGCTTGAATGCAGGCGCGTGCTAAACCGTCAAAGGTGACAAATCGATCGCCCGAAACGTTGTAAATTTGCCCGATCGCCCTAGAGTTGCCCAAAACCGCCGCCATTGCTTTAGCCAAATCCTGACAGTGCCCCAACTGCGTGAAGTGCATTCCGTTACCGGGAATCGGAATCGGTCGATCGCGCACAATGCGATCGAAAAACCAAGCCTCTAAATCGTTATAATTTTGGGGGCCGTAAATGTAAGTCGGGCGAATCGAAGTCCAAGGCAAACCGGACTCGGCCAAGTAATTTTCGGTTTCGCACTTACCCAAATGCCGGCTTTTAGGATCAGTAGCGTCCCCTTCAATATGAGGCATTTGATCCGACTTCAAATAAACCCCCGCAGAGCTCATGTAAACAAAGTGCTGCACCCGCCCTTTAAATATTTCAGCTAAAGGCTTTGTATCGCTGAGTTCGCGGCCGTTGTTGTCAAAAACCGCGTCAAACTCGACCGTCGATAACTTTTCTTTTAGTTGTTCAACATTTGTGCGATCACCCTGAATCTGTTTCACGCCCGAAACCGGTACAGGCTTGTTGCCCCGGTTAAACAACACCACTTCATGCCCTTGTGCTGCTAAAATCTTAGTAAGATAAACCCCGATAAACCGAGTACCGCCCATCATTAAAATTCGCATTATTTTCGATGCTCCTTACAGTGAGTGTAAATATCTTACAATAAAGTTATGCCTTACGGATAAACCTAGTTTTTTACGAAAAAACACGGTGACAGCCATCAGCCCTGGTATAAAAACCCGGTTTCTTGAGTTTTTCTACGCAAGTCCTGAAAGTCACTCCTCAGCTTTACTCGAATTGGGCGATCGCTCAAATAAACATAACTTCAATTTGCCTAAAATAGCCCTATGCAAGTTCCCCGGCTGCATCCAGAAACAATCGAAGAAGTCAAACAAAGAGCCGACATAGTAGACGTTATTTCAGGTCGCGTCGTCTTGCGAAAACGCGGGAAAGAATTCGTAGGTTTGTGTCCCTTTCACGACGAAAAATCTCCCAGCTTTACTGTCAGTCCCGGCAAACAAATGTATTATTGTTTCGGCTGCGGTGCAGGCGGCAATGCTTTTAAGTTTCTCATGGAATTGGAGAAACGCCCTTTCAGCGAAGTAGTATTAGAATTAGCTAAAAATTATCAAGTCCCCGTCAAAACAGTCGAACCGGAACACCGACAAGAATTGCAGCGGCAAATTTCTCTGCGGGAACAACTCTATGAAATCTCAGCACTAACAGCCAACTTTTACGAACACGCTTTGCGGCAAACCCAAGGAGAAGAACCCTTAGCATATCTCAAATCAGAGCGCCAGCTAAGCGAAGAAACTCTCCAACAATTTCAATTAGGTTATGCACCCCAAGGTTGGGAAGCACTTTACAGTTATTTAGTAGAACAGAAAAATTATCCGGCGCAATTAGTAGAACAAGCTGGATTAATTGTACCGCGAAAAAATGGCGGCAGCGGTTATTACGATCGCTTCCGCAATCGCATTATGATTCCCATTCGTGACACCCAAGGCAGAGTCATCGGTTTCGGTGGCCGAGCTCTCGGCGACGAACAGCCGAAATACCTCAATTCTCCCGAAACAGAACTCTTCGATAAAGGCAAAACTTTATTCGCCTTAGATACAGCGAAAACAGCCATTAGCAAAGCCGATCGCGCAGTGGTTGTAGAGGGGTACTTTGATGCGATCGCACTTCAGGCCGCCGGCATCTCCAACGCCGTCGCTTCCCTCGGCACAGCCTTAAGTTTAAACCAAGTACGGCAGTTATTGCGCTACACGGACTCCAAACAAATTATCCTCAACTTCGACGCCGACAAAGCAGGAACTCAAGCAGCAGAACGCGCTATTGGAGAAATAGAAAAACTCGCTTATCAAGGAGAAGTCCAACTGCGGGTGCTCAACATTCCCGACGGCAAAGATGCCGACGAATATCTCAAAACATACTCCCCAGAACAATATCGAGAATTGCTGGAAAATGCTCCATTGTGGCTCGACTGGCAACTGCAACAAATGCTCGTCAATCAAGATTTGAAGCAAGCCGATACTTCCCAGCAAGTCACCAAAAAAATCATTAATTTATTAACCAATATCACTGACGACAATCAGCTAGCACATTACCTGCAAAAGTGCGCCGAAATTCTCAGCAAAGGAGATTTTAGACTCACAAAAATGATTGCTGAAAACTTACTCAATCAAGTAGTCAGCGATTGGGCAAAGCGGCAGAGTCAAGACGAATCTTTGACAATGCCCCTGTTAATTAGAAACAAGCTGAAGCCGAACAAACAATATAAAAAGCAGCGTGCAAGCGGCGAAAACAAAAGCTCAAAATCAAGCTTATCTGCCGTAGCCCGCAGTCTTTTAGAAGAAGCAGAAGCGCAATTATTGCAGATTTATTTGCACTGTCCCGAATATCGCCAAGATGTCATAGAAGCAATAGAAGCTAGAGACGTGCAGTTTAGCCTTTCTCACCACAGATTTTTGTGGCATCAGATTGTGAATGCAGAAATATTGCACAAAATGTCTTTACAAGTAGCGCCTTCTGAGTTAATATTGAAATTGCAAGATAGCTTCATTGAATATCCCAATCAACTAAATCAAATTTCCCATTTATTTCACTTAAATGAGTTCTCAGAAAGAAACGTTTATCGCGCACCTCTAGTAATTAGATCAGCCCTTGCCTGTATCGAGCAAATTATCAGCATGAAGCGCCGCCGGATTGCACTCAATATGTGGGAAAAAGCCAAGGCCGCTAGCAGTGGCGAAGAGGCGATAGAATATCACCAACTATTCTGTGCCGAACAAGAATGGCTCAAGGAATTAGAGCGGCTGCGTCAAGTTAATTTTTACGATTTAACCTCCGTGCCTTGGGGCTAATACCCTTTTAGATTTTAGATTTTAGATTTTAGATTGGAGATTGGAGATTGGAGATGACTCGTTCGATATAGGTGGGAAGCTAGGGCTGTTTCGGGGCAACCACGGGGAGTAGGGGTCGGATTGCCCCTACGGAAAAGCAGGGTTTTGTAGGGGCGGTGCCAAGAGTGCCCGCCCAGCCCATAGACGAGCGGGTAGGGGTTTCAGATATCGGGGCAACCACGGGGAGTAGGGGTCGGATTGCCCCTACAAGAGAATGAAACAGCCCTGGGTTTGAAGCTTGCGTGCGGTTACATTTTTTTAAACTGATATAAGGAATAAAGTCCCTACTAAGAACCCGTTTGTACTAAGGACTTTATTACTTTATTCAACGACCCTTTTAATAATCGCAAAAAAGAGTTTCGCGAGTATCTCTACCCGTCACGGGATTAGTACCTTTTGCCACTTTACAAAGTTTTTCTATCATATCGTCTCGCAGCAGTGTCTCTGTAAAATCAGCACCGTCAATAATAGCTCCTTCGAGTCTGGTATTGTAAGCAAAAGCACCCTCAAGGATAGCATTAGTTAAATTTGCTTTCATCATGCGAGCTAAATCTAAAGTAGCACCCGTGAAATTAGCGCCTTCTAAATTTGCTTCTTCCATATTGGCCGCAAAAAAGCTGACGCCCCGCAAATCTGCATTAGTAAAATTGCTGTTGCGAAGATTGGCTTTATTAAAACTGTCGTCAGTCAGAACTTGACCAGTAAAATCAGCCCCGACTAGGATTTCTTTGTCGTGATCCAAAGCGAAAGCCGGTGCGGGATTAATGCCGATCGCCCCAGCGGCAATTACTGCTAAAATAACAAAACTCAGCAAGAAAGTATCAATATGTTGGCGAATTCGAGAAATCATCATACAAGTTCAAGCTAATGAGCAGTCGTGACAGTTCAGAATTGAATTCTACCAGAAAGCGCGTCAAGCGTAGCTATCCCGTAGGGAATCGCCCGCTTGCCACCGCTGACTCCAATTCCCCCCAATCCCCAAACTCTAGGGATATCGGCACATTGGGAGAAAACTTAGTCGCCGACTGGTTGCAGCAGCAAGGTTGGGAAATCCTGCACCGCCAGTGGCACTGTCGCTGGGGAGAGATTGACATCATCGCACTCGGAAGAGATGAAGAAAGCGCAAAAAACCGAAGTCTTCCCAATCACACATCCCAAACATTAGCATTTGTAGAGGTGAAAACTCGCCGCCGGGGAAATTGGGATGCTGGTGGAATGTTGGCTATTACTACCACAAAACAAGCCAAACTTTGGCAAACAGCCGAAATATTTTTAAGCACCCATCCAGATTTAGCCAATAATTATTGTCGCTTTGATGTCGCCTTAGTCAGGTGCGAACCTTCACAACAAAACACTAAGCAAATCTTACCACCATTAACAGCAGCGAACTCTCAATCCGCCGTTGCAGGTAACTACCGATTCACCCTGCAAGAATACATTCGATCGGCTTTTAGCATTTAAAAATATATAATTAAAATTTAGAGGGTAAAATCTCAAACCAATGCCACTAGGTAATTTTTAATTGTTAACTTGCCTAGGCTGTCGCGCAGTTCTCTCTTAAGCTTTAACGGAGCTGAAAAAAGCGTTAAATCTTCTCCCGCTTTCCCCTTCTCTCCCTCTCCTGTTCTGTCATCACAGTTAATGTATATGCGTAGCAATCTAGGCCAGAGTTTCCGGGCAATATCCCAGACCCTTGACAAACTGCTGGCGAAACGCTTCAATTTCTTTGCGGTCAGGGCTGCCGTGACAAACCACGGCCACCTGGTAGCGGCGCATCACGCTCAGTGGCGACTGTCCGGTTTCCAAACTCCAAAGCGCCATTTGCAAGCGAATTTCAGGATCGTAAGGAATCCCGAGTTCGTTCATAAAAGCCCGAAAATCCCCGTGCATTTCGGGAGTTAAGTATTGGCTCATTTTCACCTTTACCACCCAGCCGTCAATTTGGTGAATAACAGTGATAAATTGCAAGGGAAGATGATGAGCCGTGCGTAGGTAATCCACGACTCTCAGAGTAAGGCTAGTATTGGCGATGTAGTAGAGGTATTCCATAACGATCCTTATGAGCAAAGCTGATGCTATACCTCTATCCTCGCGGGGTATACCCGCCACCACAAGGGGAAAAGCACCCGACTTTGGATGGGGGTTTTTACCCAATTTGTTACCCAGTTGACAGATCGATCGCACAGGAATTCACTTGATGACAGAGATGGACTGGTCTTTGGACGGCTACGACTACGAACTTCCGCCCTCGCGCATTGCCCAAAATCCCGTAGTGCCGAGGGACAGTTCTCGCTTGCTGGCTGTAGATTCTCCCAGCAGCCAGCAACACCGGATTTTTAGGGATTTACCCGATTTGCTGCAACCGGGCGACTTGCTGGTACTGAACAACACCCGCGTGCTGCCAGCGAGGCTCTACGGGCACAAACCCAACGGCCCGGCTGTGGAGATATTATTGATGGAAGAACGGCAGCACAACTGTTGGCTGGCTTTGGTTAAACCGGGGAAACGCTTAAAGTTGGGAGCAAAAATTGAGTTTGATCCCATCGCCCCTGCCTGTGAGGACTCTACCACAGCTCCTTGCTGTTGCCTTCCCGATGCCACGATGCCCCCCCATCGTCGTCGCTTGACTGCAACAGTTATAGAGAGGGACGACGCCACAGGGGGACGGCTGTTGGAGTTTGACATCCCCACAGATGAGAATCTGGTGAAGTTTTTGGACGAATACGGCCACATACCCCTGCCGCCCTACATCGAAAATTCCCAAGCTTCAGCGGAACAGTACCAGACTGTTTATGCCGATCGGCTTGGGGCGGTGGCGGCCCCCACAGCAGGCCTGCACTTCACCGAAGAATTGTTCAGCCGCTTGGAACAGCGGGGAATCGAAAAAACTTTTGTCACCTTACACGTCGGAGTAGGGACGTTTCGCCCGGTGGAGGTGGCAGACGTGACGGCTCACAAAATGCACGGCGAATGGGTGGAAGTACCCGCCGCCACCGTCGAGAAAATCCGGGAAACTCAATCCCGAGGCGGGCGGATCATTGCCGTGGGTACAACAGCAGTGCGAGCTTTAGAGGGAGCCGCGGCCGCGAGTGGCGATTTTTCCTTGCAACCTTTTTGCGGCCAGACTAATTTGTTTATCTACCCTGGTTACAAGTGGCGGGTTGTAGAGGGGATGATTACCAATTTTCACTTGCCCCGCTCTACTTTGATGATGATGATAAGTGCGATGATTGGAAGGCCTCGGCTGTTGGATTTGTACCGAGAAGCGATCGAGCATCAGTACCGCTTTTATTCCTTTGGCGATGCCATGCTGATTTTACCCACAGCAAAAAAGGATTGATCGATCGGGCATCGGGTTCGCCCCATGCCCGGTATGCCGTTTCTATTCTTCCTCCTCTTCTTCATTGCCGGGATACACGAAGCTGTTGGAACGTCCAGTCAGAACAGATTTGCCCAGAGACAGAGCTTTCTGAGCTGCCACGACAGCTTTGCGCTTCCATGTGGCCTTACGCATATTCTTCTTGGATTTGGAGGTTTTCTTCTTAGGGACTGCCATGACGCTAAATACTTTCTGCTTATATAGACAAACAAACATTCTAGCCGATTTTGTCGGCAATGCTTACTCAAAAAACGGCAATAACTGCTCACCAACCAATATCAAGTAGTAAGGTGCGTCAGCGATTAGCTTCTGGAAAAATAGACAAAATCCCCTAGATCACGCACCCGCAGCAGCTAAAGTTCGTGAAAGTGGTAGATCACGACGCCAGTTACCGCATCGTTCTCGATACTCACATAATCCGTTTTGAGCAGTGCCGTGAAAGCCTCTTCCACTTCGGCAAAAGTAGCGCCGGTTGCCATCACCCCTTGGGTGACAGATAATCTTCCGTTCTTGGTATAAGCTGCCTTCAGGAGTTTAACCCCTAACTGGTCTGGAGTTTGCTTGGGATATGTCGCGGCGATCGCCCCGTTGCTGGGATATAGCGGTATACCTTCGCGAGATACGCCGAGTTTGCCCCTGAGACTGGCATTGCGTTCGTCCACCATGTTCGGCAGCAGCAGCAAGTCAAACAATTGCCCAAACCCAAACAAACCAAAGGTAAACAGCCACAGCAAACCCGTACCAATCTTGCCGTTGTAGAGGCGGTGGAGTCCGAATGGGCCGAAAAAACAAGCTGCCCATAAAAGGTAACTAACACCTAAATTGCTCATTTTCTGACCGTCCTGCCTGGTTATTCTAAGAATTGGAGTCCTTTTATCCATTTTGTACTTTCTATCTGGTGTTTGAACAGTTTGACACCAGCAGATATTTGTGCATAGTCCGAAGTTATTGGTTATTTACTACCAATTCCCCAATTCCCCATGCCCTAGGCCCCATGCCCCATGCCCCATGCCCCATTCCCATGCCCATGAGTAATTTTGCGTAGCAATTCTTAACGCCAGCAACATATTTTCGCGGGCGAGAGCTTGGTAAACTGGAGGGCGTGGAAATTACAGCAGCTTAGACCTGGATTCCACACGGAGCGCCAAAGCAAGCGCGCCGCCAGCGCTGGCCGGACATACACGAGCGCGATCGCCCGCAGTACCCGACAATGGAAACAAGCGAGTAGTTATAAGCAGAAATCCAATAAACATATGGTAGATTCCCTCAAAAAACCCACTTTTGAAGAACTGCGGCCGGGAGTGAAAGCCCCAGCCAAAGAAACTATTCTCACGCCGAGATTTTACACAACCGATTTTGACGAGATGGCCAAAATGGACATCTCGGTAAATGAAGCCGAACTAAAAGCAATTATTGAAGAGTTCCGCGTTGACTACAACCGCAACCACTTCGTGCGTGATGCCGAGTTCGAGC
Source organism: Microcoleus sp. B4-C1 (assembly GCF_036705285.1). NCBI lineage: Bacteria > Bacillati > Cyanobacteriota > Cyanophyceae > Oscillatoriales > Microcoleaceae > Microcoleus > Microcoleus sp. B4-C1. The sequence continues at coordinate 24,912 of NZ_JAUBUC010000068.1, forward strand.
AATCTTGGGAACACATCGACGGCGAAAAGCGCCAGTTGTTCATTGAATTCCTGGAACGCTCTTGCACCGCTGAGTTTTCTGGATTCTTGCTTTACAAAGAATTGGCACGCAAGCTCAAGGACAAAAATCCAGTGCTGGCCGAAGGTTTCTTGCTGATGTCCCGCGACGAAGCGCGGCACGCCGGATTCCTCAACAAAGCCCTGTCCGACTTTAATTTGTCCCTGGATTTGGGTTTCTTGACAAAGAGCCGCAGTTACACATTCTTTAAGCCGAAGTTTATTTTCTACGCGACTTACTTGTCTGAAAAGATTGGTTATTGGCGCTACATCACGATTTATCAGCACTTAAAAGCCCATCCTGAAGACCAGATTTATCCGATTTTCCGATTCTTTGAAAATTGGTGCCAGGATGAAAACCGCCACGGAGATTTCTTCGATGCGGTGATGAGAGCTCAGCCTCAGATGTTGAATGATTGGCGCGCTAAGCTTTGGTGCCGTTTCTTCTTGCTGTCAGTGTTCGCGACAATGTATCTCAATGATATCCAGCGTGCCGGTTTTTATCGATCGCTCGGACTTGATGCTCGCGAATACGACATCGAAGTGATTAAAAAAACCAACGAAACAGCAGGTCGCGTATTCCCCGTCATGCTCGACGTGAACAATCCAGAATTTTATGAACGCCTGGATATTTGCCTCAAGAACAATCAGCAGTTGACAGCAATTGTTGCTTCTAATACTCCGAAATTCTTGCAGTTCTTCCAAAAATTGCCTTTGTATCTGTCGAACGGCTGGCAATTAGTGAAGCTGTACTTCATGAAAACAATTGAATCACCTTCAGTACAGGGCGCTGTGCGTTAAGTTTTGATTTTTCATCCTCTGTGACGGCGGTTCTGCGACAAGCGGAGCCGCTTTTTTTGGTATGATGTTAGATTAGTTTTCATGGGCAGCGTGCGATCGGGTTTGCCGCAGCGAAGGTTATACCATTTGAGATTTTAGACTTCGGCGTGAGCGCTCACTCGAACGATTTTAGATTAAAGAATGGGGAATGACGGATGACGGGAGCATCTCATATTTGTAAAAACACTTCTTCTGGCTCCTTCCTTCTTCCTTCTTCCTGTTTTCTCCTGGCTCCTGACTCCTGACTCCTAACTCCAATTTTGGGCTGGGCTGCTTTCATTGAGATGCTCCCCTGATGACTATCGGGTTTGGGAGCACGGGTCTACAGTTGCATTCTTGTTTTAAACTGGTATTAAAAGTCAGAATTGTAATTTTTACGCTATTCTCAATTCAGTATTTTTAAATTAGCGATCGCCCCCAAACCTAGCATCTACTATTTTTTGATGTTTTATGAACCCCAACAAAAAACAATCCAACAAATCAAATTTTGTTTTTGCCCTGGGAATGATCGGGGTGTTCCTCCTATCCTTAACTCTCCGCTTTTGGGAACTAGAGAGATTTAACACTTTAGTATTTGACGAGGTTTATTACGCTAAATTTGCCAACAATTATCTCACAAAAACTCCTTTTTTCAACGCTCACCCGCCTCTGAGCCAGTACATAATTGCGATCGGCATTTGGATCGGCACTCACCTTCCCTTCGGCAAAACCGCCGTCAACAGTATGGCTGGCTCCCTGCTTTCTCCTTGGGATTACCGCTGGCTGAATGCTCTCACAGGTTCCTTTATTCCCCTAGTTGTCGGAGCCCTAGCTTATCAGCTCGTTGGGCGCCGCACCTTTGCTTTTCTGGCTGCTTTATTTATCGCCTGCGACGGTTTGTTTTTAGTTGAATCTCGCTACGCGCTGAACAACATTTATCTAGTTTTGTTTGGAATATTAGGCCAGTTATTTATTTTAAAATCAGTAGAAGCTGAAGGTAAGAAGCGCTGGTTTTGGCTGGTGCTAGCCGGGATAGGTTTCGGCGCATCTGCGGCTATCAAATGGAACGGATTGTGGTTTCTTTTCGGTACTTATCTGATGTTGCTGTGCGCTTGGGCAGTTCGTTTTATTCAGGGAAACAAAGAAGATGAAGAACAGGTTAGCGAGGTTAATTCGGCTCTAATTCCTCCCGAAAGTCCCGTACAAAAACTGACTCAACTCAGTTTTATAGAAGTATGGTTTAGTCTAGCTATTATTCCTATTTTAGTTTATAGCATATCCTGGATTCCTCACCTGCACTTTAATCCAACTCCCAATTTCTGGCAGATGCAAACGGAAATTTTGACTTATCACCAGCGGATTAAAAGCGGCCCAGATGTACATCCTTACTGTTCCGCGTGGTACGGTTGGCCGTTGATGCTGCGCCCGATAGTTTACTTCTTCAAAAAAGCTAGCAACAATGCCCAACCAGATCCGGTTTTGCCGCCTTTACCTGAAGGTGCAACTGAGGTAATTTTTGACGTTCACGCAATGGGAAATCCCTTCCTTTGGTGGCTGTCAACCTTAGCTTTAGTGCTAGTAATAGGACTTTTAGTTCACCGGATTTTGGTGTGGCTGCAAACGCGCAGCGAGGCTTCTGTTGACACCATAGAACAGCAGCGGCCGATTTTGTTTCCGCCGACTGCTGAAATGTGGCTGGGGTTATATTTAATAGTTAATTGGGCCGCTAATTTGCTGCCTTGGGTGAAGGTGACTCGCTGCATATTTTTGTACCATTATATGGGCTGTTCTGTGTTTTCAGCCTTAGCACTTGCTTGGTGGGTTGACAGGTGGCTGCACAGCCCTCAAACTCGACTCCGAGGGATGGGGGTAACAATTATTTTTCTGGTTTTGGGTGCTTTTATTTTCTGGATGCCTATCTATTTGGGACTGCCTTTGTCGCAAATGGAATGGAAAATTAGGATGTGGCTGCCATCTTGGGTTTAAGCTAGAAATAATTTTTTTATTAACGGGCAAGATGCCCGTTCCACAAGAAAATTAAGTTTTGTGGAACAGGCATCTTGCCTGTTCCTAAATAAAGTTCCACAAGAAAATTAAGTTTTGTGGAACAGGCATCTTGCCTGTTCCTAACCAAGGTGCAAGATGCCCGTTCCACAAGAAAATTAAGTTTTGTGGAACAGGCATCTTGCCTGTTCCTAAATAAAGTTCCACAAGAAAATTAAGTTTTGTGGAACAGGCATCTTGCCTGTTCCTAACCAAGGTGCAAGATGTAAGTTATAACATTTATGACAAAGGTGAGTTGGGAAAAGCGAGCATTATTTTTGATACAGTGCTCGATAAACTGGTTCGCCCCGTTTCAGAGTAGCAATTTCTCTTTCAGTAGCCACAGGTAGGGGATTTTCTGCTAGCCATTCGCCCCCATTTTGACGTTTAAAACTGGGGTGAGATGAAAAGCGATCGCACATTTCGCTTTCTACTTCCTCAATATCTGACTGGATAAAAACTTCGCCGCCAATTGCCAGATAAGTTGCCAATTCGCCGACTAATTCCTGCTGTACCACCCGCCGTTTGTGGTGCTTTTTCTTGAACCACGGATCGGGAAATTGAATGCTAACTCGCTGCAAAATACCTGCGGGCAAAGTTTCTAAAATTGGCTTTAGGGAACTATTAGCATTGCAAAACAAATAGTGCAAATTTGTCAAGCCTTTTTCGTCCCGCCAAAGATTCGCCTCTTCTACCAGCGGTTCCCGAATTTCTAATCCGAGAAAATTCCAGTCTGTTTGGATTTGCGCCATGTGCCACAAAAACCGTCCTCTGCCGCAGCCGATATCTAAATGCAGCGGTAAATTTAAGTCGGCATAGATTTTAGTCCAATCCGGGGGACTTGCAGATGCTTGATATCTAATTGATAGGGGATTGACGTGTTCTCGCACTCTTACTCTTGCCAATTTTGCTGTCTCCTGAATGTAATTTTTAACCGCTGATGAAGGCTGATTAACGCCGATAAATATTGATGTTTGCGATGTTGTCTAATACTTTTTAGTTAATTAGCAATTAAAACTTTTCCTCGGCAAAGTTTAATTGCTCATTATTGCATTAGGCTTCTGGTTCCATGCCTGCGGCTCTTAATTGGGCGGCTAGTCGATCGGCCCGCTGTTGAACATTTGCTTTTTCCTGCCGTTCCCTTTCTACCATTTCTGCTCCCCACAATAACATCTCTCCGCTCTCATCCCACCAGCGCAACCAATATCCCGTTCTTTCGGCTTTTGTTCCCTGCCAAACCCCCAGAAATAAACCAACTCCTGCAATCCAATAACGATTGTTTGCATCTGGTTGCTGTTTTTCATACTGTGCTGATGAATTCAAATGATATACTATTAAATCTCCGATCGCAGGTTCAAAAATTACATAGATTGGAGCTTGCAATATTTGTTCGTAAAAATGCCATTTTCCGGGGAGATAAGTTTGTTTTGCAGAATATTCATCCTGATAACTAGGAGGATTATCTGGCAAAAACTCCATGACAATTGCCGGAATGTCTCCTTCTAGGTTGGGGGTATAACTGCGACGAATTTCTCGATCGGGAAGGGGCTGTACGTTGGTGGCATAAAACAGATCGGGAGTTTTTATAACTAGCTTATCGTTGAAATTTACACAAATCGCCAGATGAGGCGCAACTAATGTTCCCTCCAAAATTAGCCCCGCAATTTCTAAGCTTTCCCGTAAGGCGGCGGCGAGCAAAGGCTGGTCGATATCTTGCAGGGGGTGCTCGTCTAAAATGAAATCTTTTGGCAATTTTTCCCAGGATATTTTGGATTGAATTGGATTGAATGTCATGGTATTTTACCTCTTAGTAAGAATCCGGTAGAACTGCTGGCAATAATTTTCGCTAGAATAGCATCGCCTATTTTTAAGCTTCTGGTTCAATGCCTAATGCTCTTAATTGTGCGACCAATATGGACGATCGTTCTCGTTCTTGTTCGGCCAGTTCCCTTTCTTGTTCGGCTTGTTGTTGGGCTATTTCCCTTTGCTGCCTTTCTCTTTCTACCATTTCTGCTCCCCACAATAACATCTCTGAACTTTCATCCCACCACCGCAACCAATATCCGGTTCTTTCGGCTTTTGTGCCATACCAAACACCCAGAAATAATCCAACTCCAGAAATCCAATAACGGCCGAAAGCATCGGGTGGTTGTACTTCATACTTTCCTGATGAATCCAACTGGTAGACTTCTAACACTCCGGCGGCTGGTTCAAAAAGTGCATAGACTGGCACTCGCAATATTTGCTCGTAAAAAAACCATTTGCCGGGGGGATAAGTTTTTTTGCGAGAATATTCATCGTTGGCAGTAGCTGATAAAAATTCCATCACGATCGCCGGAATGTCTCCTTCTAAATTGGGAGTGTAACTGCGGCGAATTTCTTGATTTTCCAGCGGCTGTACGTGGCGGGCATAAAACCAATCTGGTGCTTTGATAACTAGCTTGCTGTCTACTGTCGCACAAATTCCCATGTTTGGGGCAACTAATATTCCTGCTACTATTAGCCCTGCGATTTCTAAGATTTCTCGCAAGGCGGCGGCTAGCAAGGGTTGGTCGATATTTTCCACTGGTTCCTCGTCTAAAATGAAGTCGTCTGGCAATTTTTCCCAGGTAATTTTTAAGTTGGCTGTACTGGCTGTCATTGTATTTCACCTCTCAATGAGATTACTGGAGCGCGGCTCGCAATACTTCGCGATGAAAGAGCGATCGCTCTACTATAAATTTTATCCGGTCTGGCGATAAGGCGTCGCCGTTAGCATAGTGTTCGATCCAGGTTTTGCTGATTAAATAAGGATCTTCTGGCAATTCTGATAATAAGTATCCCGGCATTTCTAGCTCTTCCATTAACTGGCTGACTTTGGGATCGTAGCTGAGAGCAAAACAGCGACATTCTTCGGATGCGGCCATAATTAAACTGTGGTAGCGCATCCCGATCGCCATTTCGACTCCCCGGAACACTCCTTTCAATTTTCTCGGATCGTCTAAACTGAGGATGCGACTCCTTTTCGGCAGCGCTTCGTGCAAATGTTGGGCAATTTCTAAGTCATGAGACGCTTGAAAAGGCAGCAGCAAAATTAAGGTGCGAGTGGCTTTTTGAAAGTCAACTAAAGCTTGAGTTAAGATTGACAAACGCGCGGGAGTTAGTGTAGAGTGAGAACGCAAACAAACAGCAACTCTGGGCGCAGGTAAATCCCACAAACCCGACACGGGCGAATTCTCCAAAGCCCACACGGGATCGGGCGCTAAAGTAAAGGGAATTTTCCAATCTGCAAGTAAAGTAGCTGAACCTTTATCCCGCACGCTGACGGCAGTGCATCCAGCAAAACAGCGCTGAGATAACTTGCGAGTCATTTCGCGCTTCAAAGGGCCAATTCCCTGGGCCCAAGCAACAGTTTTTAAGCCCATCTGCTGCGCTAATCCCATCAAACCACCATAATAGAAAGGGCTCACAATGCTAGTAGCGTCTTGGATTAAACTACCGCCGCCCCAAATTAGCGCGTCGGAGGTGCGGAGTGCTTCGATAACTTGAAAGGCATTCATACGATCGCGCGCAGCTACCCCATACCGCTGATTTGTCTCGACAGGATTGCCAGACAGGACGATCGGCGTCACGCCATCTGGTAACATTTGCAGTAGCGATGCCAACAGCGCCTCGTCGCCGCCGTTGCCTTTACCGTAATAGCCGCACAAAATTGCTCGCATTTCTACTCTTTTGTTTGTTTATGATGGGAATATAACTATTACAATATCTAATTGTTGCGATCAAGCCATAAATTATTTTAACAGTTAACAGTTAACAGTTAACAGTTAACTGTCAACAGTTAACAGTCAACAGTTAACTGTCAACTGCCTTAAACAAATAAATACATCTTCGTTCACAATACAAAAAATGCACGCTTTGTCAATTCCCACCTGGATTATTCACGTCTCTAGCGTCGTCGAGTGGATTGCCGCCATCTGGTTAATTTGGACTTACGGCGAAGTCACTCAAAACCGAGCTTGGTGGGCCCTTTCCGCCGGAATGCTGCCCGCTCTCGTGAGCGCTATGTGTGCCTGTACATGGCACTATTTTGACAACTCCCCAGCCCTAGAATGGATTGTTACCCTGCAAGCGGCGATGACTCTCTTCGGCAATTTTACTTTGTGGGCGGCGGCTTGGTGGATTTGGCGATCGGCGCAGCCAGCAGAGAAAATTAAAGATTAAAAAAAGGGAGAAAGTAAGTGAAAAATAGCACTCTTTGGGTAAAATTTGTCGCAAGTTTGCTTTTGTTGACAGCCGGATTTTTGCTTCCCAGCAAAGCCAGCAACATTCCCGTACAAGTCGCCCAACAACCTAACTGCAAAAGTCCTCAAACCACGCTAGACATGAATATGTGTTCTAGTCAAGAGTTTGAGGCTGCCGACAAAAAGCTCAATCAAGTTTATAAGCAACTGCAAGCAAAAATCAGCAGTAGACAAAAGCAGAGATTGACGGTGGCACAGCGTACTTGGATTAAATTTCGAGATGAAAATTGTGATTATGCAAAAGGACAGTTTGAAGGCGGTAGTTTGGCTGCTTCTACCTACGGTTATTGCAGGGCCAGAGTGACGCAAGAACGGATTAAAGATTTGGAAGGTTATTTGAAACAAGCAAGTTTGTAAAACTTCGATCGCGATCGAGAATAATTTACCCCTTCCATCATCAATACCGCGACAACCTCATCTTTTGCACTTTCAGAAGCCCCAGCATAAACCAGCTCAAGAGTGATATAAAGCTTTGTTTTTTATTTTACCCTTTGACACGCCGATGGTGTAAAATCTAAATTCTCAAATCTTATATTTTAAATCCCTATGTCCTTCGTTGGTTTGCACATTCACAGCGATTATAGCTTACTAGATGGGGCTTCTCAGCTACAACAGCTCGCAGAACGGGCGGTGGAATTGGGGATGCCCGCGATCGCCCTTACAGACCACGGGGTGATGTACGGCGCGATCGAGCTAATCAAAGTTTGCCGAAATAAAAATATCAAGCCGATTATTGGCAATGAAATGTATGTCGTCAACGGCGACATTGAAGTAAAAGTTCGAGGTAGAAGAAAATACCATCAAGTTGTTTTAGCTAAAAATACCCAAGGCTATAAAAACCTCGTCAAACTAACCACAATTTCCCACTTAAAGGGAATGCCAGAAAGAGGTATTTTTGCCCGACCTTGCATCAACAAGGAACTGCTAAAACAATACTCCGAAGGTTTAATTGTCACCAGTGCTTGTTTGGGCGGCGAAGTTCCCCAAATGATTCTGCAAAACAAGCTAGATACAGCCCGTGAAGTAGCAGGGTGGTATAAAGAAGTATTTGGAGAAGATTACTATATAGAAATTCAAGACCACGGTTCCCCGGAAGACCGGATTGTTAATGTTGAAATCGTCAAAATTGCCCGCGAACTCAAAATTAAAATAATTGCCACCAATGATTCTCACTATATTTCCTGCAACGACGTAGAAGCACACGATGCTTTGCTGTGCATTAACACCAACAAACTGATTGAAGAAGACAAGCGGATGCGCTACAGCGGTACTGAATATCTTAAGTCCGCAGAGGAGATGGCGCAACTGTTTCGAGACCATTTGGATGATGAAACAATCAAAGAGGCGATCGAAACCACTTTAGAGGTCGCAAATAAAGTATCGAGATACGAGCTCACAGGAGAAGCTCGGATTCCCACAATTCCAATTCCCCCAGAACATACAGCCGATACTTATGTAGAAGAAATATCCTGGCTGGGACTGTTAGAACGCCTCAAAGCCAGAACCAGAAATGAAATCCCCCCAGTCTACAAACAAAGACTAGAATACGAACTGAAAATGCTTCAGCAGATGGGCTTTTCAGAATACTTTTTAGTAGTTTGGGACTACATAAAATATGCGAGAGACAACGATATTCCCGTAGGGCCAGGACGCGGTTCTGCCGCCGGTTCTCTAGTTGCCTATGTCCTCAAAATCACCAATATAGACCCCGTACACCACGGGCTACTATTCGAGCGATTTCTCAATCCCGAACGCAAATCTATGCCAGATATTGATAGCGATTTCTGCATAGAAAGGCGGGACGACATGATTAAATACGTTACTGAAAAATATGGTAGCGAGCGCGTAGCGCAAATTATTACTTTCAACAGAATGACATCCAAAGCTGTATTGAAAGATGTGGCCCGGGTGTTAGGTATTCCCTACAAAAAAGCCGACGAAATGGCAAAATTAATTCCCGTGTCCCGGGGAAAACCGGAAAAACTTAAAGTGATGATTTCCAATGACACACCTGCACAGGAATTTAAAGACAACTATGAAAATACAATTTGCATAAATGCAGAAACTGGTACTGAAGTCCCAGTCCGTCAGTGGATTGACATGGCAATTCGTATTGAAGGAACCAACAAAACCTATGGCGTTCACGCAGCAGGTGTGGTAATTTCTTCAGAGCCGTTGGATGAACTTGTACCGCTGCAAAAAAATAATGAGGGGGCTGTGATTACCCAATATTTCATGGAAGATTTGGAATTTTTGGGGCTGCTGAAAATGGACTTTTTGGGATTGAAAAACTTAACAACGCTCCAGAAAACTGTTGATTATATTAAACAAACCCAAAATCTAATTGTCGATCCAGAAATGCTACCTTCTGATATAGAGCGCAGAGCTCAAGAGACTTTTGGCCGAATCAAAAAGTTACCCGATGATGTAGATAAAACCTATAGACTTTTAGAAAGAGGAGATTTAGAAGGTATTTTTCAGCTAGAATCCTCTGGAATGCTGGATGTAGTGAAAAAACTCAAACCTTCCTGTCTGGATGATATTTCTTCTATTTTGGCACTTTACCGACCTGGCCCGCTGGATGCAGGTTTGATTCCTCAGTTTATTGACTGTAAGCACGGTAAAACAGTTGAGTACGATCATCCGCTATTAGAACCGATTTTAAAAGAGACTTACGGAACGCTTTGCTTTCAAGAGCAAATTATGCGGATGGCTCAAGATTTGGCGGGCTATTCTTTGGGTCAAGCTGACTTATTGCGACGCGCGATGGGCAAGAAGAAAGCTGATGAAATGCAGAAGCAAAAAGAAACGTTTATCGACGGGGCAACTAAGAATGGAGTCAGTCAAAGAATTGCTGAAAAGTTATTCGCGCAGATGCTACAATTCGCGGAATATTGTTTTAATAAATCCCATTCAATGGCCTATGCCTATATTACCTATCAAACTGCCTATTTAAAGGCAAATTATCCTCTAGAATACATGGCTGCACTGCTGACTGCTAACAGGGGCGATCAGGATAAAGTACAGAAATATATTGCCAATTGTCTGAAGCTGGGTATTGAGGTTGAGCCGCCCGATGTTAATAGCTCGGAACTTACTTTTACACCGATGCCGAAACAGATGACGGGCGCTGCAAAAGATAAAATTCTGTTTGGAATTTCGGCGGTTAAAAATGTGGGAGAATCGGCAATTGAAAATATTTTGGCGGCGCGGCAGGAAGGGGGTAAGTTTAAATCGTTGGCTGATTTGTGCGATCGCGTAAATCTCCATTCTGTCAACCGCCGCGCTTTAGAAGCATTAATTCAATGCGGTGCTTTTGATAAAATTGAACACAACCGCAATCAATTAGTACACGACCTCGAAGGGGTAATTAAATGGGCGCAAGAGCGCAAAAGAGACCGAGAAAGCGGCCAAGGTAATCTTTTTGACTTGTTAGGTGGGAATAGCTTTGGCAAGTCAGTCAATACCTATGAGTCCGCGCCAAAATCTAAATTAATAAAAGATTATGAAAAACAGGAGAAATTGCGTTTAGAAAAAGAACTGCTTGGCTTTTATGTGTCAGAACATCCCCTAAAGTTTCTCATGCAAGTAAACCCAGACCCCGATGTTGTGACTCTCGAACAGTTAGCAGATAAAAAGGGGAAAGTATCAGTTATTGTCATGCTCAGCGCTATCAAAATGGTAGTGACAAAAAAAGGCGATGCGATGGCAATTTTGCAATTAGAAGATTTGACAGCTCAAATAAAAGCTGTGGTGTTCCCCAAGGCTTACGAACAAGTGAAACCTTACATGGTAGAGAATGCTATCTTACTGATTAGTGGAAAAATCGAGAAAGATGGGGAGGAAATTCAGATAATTGTAGACACTGCAAAGCCGGTGGAAACAGTACAGGTTGAAGAGGAAATCGAGAATGCCCAACCGGAAGTAAATAACCATTGGCCGGCGGAACCAGTCAACGTTGTACGATCGACAAAGCCTGTGGAAGTTTTAGAAATGGTCATTGTCAAGCTGACACCGCAGCAAGTACAAGACGGGAAAAAACTCAATTCCCTCAAAGCTATTTTGCAAGAACTTTCCAATCGTGGAGAAGATGCTAGCGTTTCTGTGGGGGGAATGGTTGTCGGCGAATATTCCTGTCAACCCCTTCGCATTAGCCCTCAATTGTGGGTGCAAGATGGCGAGGGAACTGTTAGCCGTCTCAAGTCGGCAGGATTTGATGCTTGGGTTTTTCCTCTAGACAATCGCGGGGATGCTGCGGTATTTCGAGAAATGCGATCGCAACTTAATGTACATTCTTGGGCTAGTCGTTTACTTGACACTGAAACCGATCGCCTTCACCAGTATGTCAATTATCTCGCCCAACTAAGGAATGAGAATTAAATAACTTCCACTCTTGAAAGTGGGATGGGCGTCCCGCCCGTCCAAAAAGGACGGGC
>NZ_JAUBUC010000069.1:0-35961 GCF_036705285.1 Microcoleus sp. B4-C1
CCGCCCGTCCTTTTTGGACGGGCGGGACGCCCATCCCACAATCTTGTGGAAGTTATTTAATTCTCATTCCATCTGCGGTTTGCCTATTACATCAAAAATTTAGGCAAGAAGTTTAATCAAGAAAAAAGGCAGGGGGAAAAATGTTTATAGTAAGGCCTTTAGTCATTAAAAAGGTAAAGGATCAGGTTCTGACGGTAACAGACTTACGCCAGTATAAGCTGATTGGAGTCGATCAAAAATGTATTCAAAAGCTTCTTCAAAGTGTCTGGGTTCATCAATGAGAATCTTGAATTCGTGACCCCAAGGATAAACGGTGACAATGAAATTGTCAATAACTTTGTTAACACTCAAAGATATTTCGACTGTTTCGCGATCGCCCTTTTGGGGAGTTTCGGGATTTTCAAAAACATCGATCGCACCATCAAAATACAGAATGCCATTGTCATCAAACTTCTGATTTTGCTTTTGAATCGGGCATTCCAAATAATCGCTCATTTGCGTGATAAAAATGTCACTAAAATCCTGACAAGCTTCGCAGGATTCGCGGTATGCTTGCCGGGATGCGGCGTAAGCTTTGCAAAGTTCCTCAAATTTAGACATAGAAATTACCAGTGTTAACTGTCCAACATATCAAGTGTGAGAGCGCAATCGCAATATTTTCAACAAGGTATTGAATTGATCGGGCAAAGGGGCGATCGCCTCTATTAATTCTCCTGTTACGGGATGCTGTAATGTCAGCCGCCATGCGTGGAGGGCTTGTCCGGTTAAATTGACGCCGATAGAACGGTTGGAACTGTACATGGGGTCGCCCACAATCGGATGTTTTATTTCCGCTGTATGGACGCGAATTTGATGAGTGCGGCCGGTTTCTAATTGATAGTGCATTAAGCAATAGTTGCCGATTCTTTCTTTGATTGTCCAGTGAGTAACGGCGGGGCGACCGCCTTTTTCTACTGGTACTACTGCCATTTTTTTGCGGTCTGTGGGATGCCGTCCGATGGGTAGGTCTATTGTGCCTGTTTCGGTGTTGGGAGCACCGTAAACTATGCCTAAATATTCGCGGCGGGCCGTTTTGCTTTTGAGTTGGGCTTGCAGGTGTTGGTGGGCGATGTCGGTTTTGGCGATCGCGATCGCACCTGTTGTATCTTTGTCTAATCTGTGCACGATTCCCGGCCGCTGAACTCCGCCTATTTCTGCTAGGGGACAGTGGGCTAACAAAGCGTTGACTAATGTACCGTCTTGGTGTCCGGCGGCTGGGTGGACGACTAATCCGGCTGGTTTGTTGATGATAATTAAGCTGTCGTCTTCGTAGAGAATGTCGAGGGGAATTGCTTCGGCCTGCAAGGATGTGGGCTGGGTTTCGGGTAATGTGAGGTGAATGCGATCGCCCGTTTTTACTGATATTTTTTTCGAGGTGCAGGTTTCGTCGTTGACTTTGACGTTACCTTGTGATATGAGGGTTTGGATTCGCGATCGGGATAAGTCCGGTATCTGGTTTGACAGCCAAATATCTAATCGCTGATTGACATTACTGCGATCGAATTCCTCTGTATTTTCTACTGTGTAAATCTGTGCCGCAGTGTCTGTTTCTATCATTTACTTTTTACTATTTTTTGCCAAGTGTGTAAAGCAAATATCCTCATCATAACATCTGTGAGTTAGTTCGCGATCGCACGGGCAGCGAGAAACCGGGTTTTTTCACCACAATACTTCGTTTCTGCCTGCAGATTGGGTAAAAAACCCGGTTTCTTTGATCGGAGTGGTTAAGTCGTTTGAGTATAATCGTCTTTTCTATCGACAATTGTCGCAGTGGCCACAGCGCATAGATTTAGCTTCCTTGGCAAACCCAAAAGCTTGCAGCAAAAATTGCCACCGGCACTGGCGATGTTTGAGATATTTTGACATTTCTTCCGCTGCGGTAAAATTTGATTTTTCCGCTTTTTGCTGTGGAGATTTATTGATCGCATAATTAAAAGGATCTTGCCATGTTAATTGTCCGCTGCTGTGCAAGATTGAAAGGGCGATCGCGCTTTCGGGAAACTCCTCCGAGACTGCTTCTATATTACCTTTTACTGGCAGTTTCTTGGCTAATTGCTGAGCTTCTCGGTATTGCGATCGCAATTTATCTTGAAAAAATTCCTTTCTTTGTTTATCTTCGGGATAAAGCAAACCCGTCGGTTCGCTAATCAATGTCAGGGCGATCGCCGATTTGCCGTCGCGTCCGCCTCTACCAATTTCCTGAATGTATTCCGATAATAGCAAAGGTGCTTGATAATGAACAACCCACCGAACATCGGGCTTGTTAATTCCCATCCCAAATGCTGATGTACAAGTCACAAATTTAAGGTCATTGTTCAGCCAAGCTGTTTCTATTTTTCGTCGTGATTCTGGACTTAAACCTGCATGATATGCTGCTGTTTCATAACCTGCTGCTTCCAACAAATTCGCCAAGTTTTCGCTATCTTTTCTAGTGCGGACATAGACTAAACCTGCTTGTTTTGGTCGAGCTTTAATAAAATTTAATAACTGCTGCTTGCGTCCTCTCGGCGTCCAGACTGTCTGCACTTGCAGGTGCAGATTAGAACGGTAGGGACTTAGCAAAAATGCTTCTGGTTTTTGCAGTTGCAAGACTTTTTTGATTGTCTGCTGTGCTTCCGGGTTGGCGGTAGCGGTGAAAGCTGCGATCGCAATTTTACTATTTGCTGGTTTAGCTTTCAACAAAGCCGGCCGTACTGTTCCCAAACGACGGTAAGCTGGTCGAAAAGTATCACCCCATTGTACTAAACAGTGAGCTTCATCTAATATTAAACCGTTGATTTGGATGTGCGGCTGACTGATAATTTCCCAAACTGGTTTGCTGAGTAATGTTTCGGGAGACAGGTACAGCAATCTTAATTTGTTTTGTTGCAGCGACTGCATAGTTTGTCGGCGCTGCGCTGTTGGCAATTGACTGTGAAGTAGGGAAGCGGGAAGATTGCGATCGCGCAATTCTTGTACTTGATTTTCCATCAAGGCGACTAGCGGCGAAACTACGAGAGTTAAACCTGTTTGTAACAAAGCTGGCAGTTGAAAGCAGATGGATTTGCCGCCACCTGTCGGCATAATTATCAGCGTGTCTTTTCCGGCTAATAAACTGCCGACGATTTCTCCTTGGGGCGGGCGAAAGTCGTCGTATCCCCAATTTTTTTTAAATGTGGCGCGGGCTTGATTTAATGATGTTAATTCGGGTTGAAAGTTCATTTGACTGAGTTAAAAAACTTGTATGGTTTCGCCACAACTAACGAATTTTTGGCAAATTCGGATCTTTTCGACAAGTCGAGAGTGGTAATTTTTCACCACCTTGTATCGTGGTAATTCTCATTCGATTTCTATCTGTCACCACATTTAAACAAGCACAGACATATCCATAATTAACATTAGTTTTGACATATTCATCGTCGTTAAAAGGAGGAATATTGTTCATTCCTCCGGCTTGATATCCCCCTTGCACCGAGATAGTCCACTGAGCATCTTTGTCTTTGAGATACCAATTAGCAGGCGTGGGATTTATCAACCATCCGCACCTAGTTTCAGCCGCTTTCGCAGGAATAATAACCATCGAAAAAGATGAGATAATTGCAGGTATCAACCACTTTAGTTTCATAGCTTTACATCCTAATTTTTGAGCGACAATCATACAGGAATTACGCGCTTCGAGAAAAGAAACAGAAACCTGGTTTTTTAGCGAATCTGCGGGTGACAACGAAATATTTTCGCAAAAACCTGGTTTCTAACTACCTGCGCGTAAGTCCTGTCCAAAATCCAAAATCCAAAATCCCCTAAGACTCCTCGCCGTCTCGGCGGCCGAGCTCGTACACGCCGCCGCCAATACAGGCGATCGTACCCATAGATACCGCCCAACCAGTACCCAGAGACAATTCGACGCCCCAATTGCACAATCCGCCCACAATCAAAAAGGGTACAATGCTCAACAGCGAAGCGTAAAACGTATTTTGGGCTTCTCTGGCTTGGCGGGTTCTTTCAAACTCGGCTTCTGAGGTGTAGAGGGATCTCTCCGCAAAATTCATCCAGCGGTTCAGTTGCAGGATTACCCATTCTGTGAGGGGCGACAGGCCCCAGTACAGGGCCAAAGACCACAAGGACGCACCGGCGATCGCAGTTGCGTCTATGGCAAAACTAAAGGGAAAAATTTCAGTAAGCATTGCTTGATGTGTTATGAATTTGAGATTTTGGATGACATCCAAAATCCAGGAACTAACTATAGTGTCAAGCAAAAGCTCGATCGAATTCAACCGCAGCACGAATTAGTCTGCCAACTTTTTTTTATCACCCCTGGGCATTTACCCGGAAGCCTTGACACGGGTTTTGGATGGAGTAAGATACACGTTGTTGATAAACTGATTCGCGATCGCGGGTAGAGCTCAAAGCCAATCTTGCAGCGAATTGGCATCACTTACATTTTGCACCCTTCTGAGAAACGGGCTTTCCGGCCCGTTCCACAAAGGATGATTTTTTTGTGGGCTGGGCCGGAAAGCCCGCCCCTGAAAGCTTTATTGACAAGGGTGCAAGATGTGAGCCTAACAGACAACGCACACTCCCACACACATTTAACTTTGAGCCGTGAAAAAAATCCTGCAAGACTCTAGAGGCCCGCTGACGGCAAAACGCTTTTTTCGTCTCAGACAGATGCTGCTGCTGGCACTTTCGATCGGCATTGTGTTGATTAGCCCTTATTTGCAGCAGCAGGTGGTCAAAGCTCAGTCAGGCTTACCAACCAGAGTAGCGACGGGTAATTTGTGGCAAGAAGCTTCTTTTCCAGTCGAAAACTTTGAAACCTACACTTCCCCCTTCGGCCCCCGTGGCGGGGATTTTCATTACGGTTTGGACTTGGCCGCCCCGGAAGGCAGCTATATCCGCAATTGGTGGGGCGGGCAAATTGTGGAAGTTTGGGAAGATGGCCGATGCGGCACTGGTATGATCGTGCGATCGGGAAATTGGGAACACATCTACTGTCACCTCAGAGGCCGAGTGCTAACGGCTAACGGCGGGCGTTATTATACCGATCGCGAAGGTACTTTGCAAATTTGGCAAGGTCAAACAGTGCCTGCGGGTGCGAGAATTGCCAGAGTTGGGATGACCGGCCGCACGAGTGGGCCTCACTTGCACTGGGGATTGAAGTACGGCGGCCGCTGGGTTGACCCGGCTTTGGTTCTCCGGGAAATGTACGCGCAACAATCTTAATTAGTCATTAGTTAGTAGTCATTAGTCATTAGTCATTAGTCATTAGTTAGTAGTCATTTTTGGGGTTTGTAGTAATGAGTAAAGTCCTGATTTTTTCGAGAATGAGGAATAAAGTCATCACTACAAACTTGAATAACTAATGACTAATGACTCTTTATGTTGGTGCCAACTCTTTTTTGTTTACCTCGGTGTAGCGATCGACAATTTGGCGGAATTCATCGCCGTCGATCGTTTCTTCATCCAACAGCGCTTCGACAAGTTTGTCTACCAAATCCCGATTTTCGCGGATAATTCGGCGAGCTTCTTCGTAGCACTCAAAGGCAATTTCCCGGACTTGGCGATCGATCTTGATTGCCATTTCTTCGGAATACTCCGATCGCGAATTCCAGTTTTGGCCTAAAAACACCTCATTGTTCGGACTTTCCAAAGCCACAGGCCCCAAATCCGACATTCCGTAAAGCGTTACCATCTCCCTCGCGAGACTGCTAACTTTTCTGAGATCACTACCGGCACCGGTGTCGATTTCAGCATCGCCATAAATTTCGGCCTCCGCCGCCCGTCCCCCCAAAGCTACTTTAATTCGGTTTAACAGCAAAGCCCGACTTCTCAAACCTTCGCTGTCGAGCATTTCGTCGTCGAGCACAAAGCTAGTAAAGCCTTCGACCCCGCCGGAACGCGGAATAATCGTTACTTTTTCCACCGGGTCGGCATTTTTGAGCATGGTCGCGACTAGGGCGTGTCCGACTTCGTGGTATGCTGTCATCCACTTTTTCTTGCTATCCAGCAGCGGGTTGAGGGTAAGCCCGATCGTGATCCGGTCGATCGCGTCGTGAACTTCTAAGTTAGTAATCGTGTCTTTGCGACGCCTCGCAGTGAGAATTGCTGCTTCGTTGAGCAAGTTTGCCAAGTCAGCGCCGGAAAAGCCGGGAGTCCGGCGGGCGATCGTGTCTAGGGCAACTTCTGGGTCGAGTTTTTTGTTGCGCGCGTGAACTTGCAAAATCCCCAAACGCCCTTTGTAACTGGGTAAATCTACCGTTACTTGTCGATCGAACCTGCCGGGCCGCAGCAGGGCGGTATCTAGCACGTCGGGCCGGTTAGTAGCTGCAATCACAATCACGCCGCTGTTACCCTCAAAGCCGTCCATTTCTGTCAGCAACTGGTTGAGAGTTTGTTCGCGTTCGTCGTTGCCGCCGCCGATACCAGCGCCGCGCTGCCTTCCTACGGCGTCTATTTCGTCGATGAAGACGATGCAGGGCGAATTTTCTTTAGCTTTCTTGAACAAGTCGCGGACGCGGGAGGCGCCAACTCCGACAAACATTTCGACAAATTCGGAACCGGAGATGCTGAAGAAGGGGACGGCTGCTTCGCCTGCGATGGCTTTGGCCAGCATTGTTTTGCCGGTTCCGGGAGGCCCGATTAACAGAACTCCTCTGGGAATTTTGGCGCCGATGGCGTTGAAGCGTTCGGGTTTTTTGAGGAAGGTTACGACTTCTTGCAGTTCTTCTTTAGCTTCTTCGATGCCTGCTACGTCGTCGAACATCACGCCGGTTTTGGCTTCCATTTGGAAACGGGCTCTGGATTTGCCGAAGTTCATGGCATTTCCTTGAGATTGGGTCGATCGGCGCAGGATTGCCATCAGCACTGCCAAGACTGCAAAAATCACTAGCAAGTTTATTACTAAACTGACTGCTGCTGCGTTATCTGCTGTTTGTTTGACTTCAAAGTCAATCTTTTTGGCGCGGATTTGCGAGTACAGTTCTCGGTTGTTGTAGTCGAACAGACTAACTGATTGGGTTTGATCGCTTTTTTGATTTTTTAGCCTAACCTTGGCAGTTCTTTGAGTTTCGTCTACTTCGATTTTACTGACTTGCCCTTTTTCTATGTTGTCGATGAGTTGGCTGTAACTCATGGTGTTTGGCGCACTCTCGGCAAACACCGGGGTCGAGAGCAATATTCCTTGAGAAATCACCAAACTGCCCAGGATGCGCCAAAGATTCCGTCCTGGAATTGATTTTTTAGGATTCTGGCTCGACTTGTCTTTGTTTACAGCTAGATGCCCCAGCCATGCGTGTTTCCAAGAATTTTTCATATTGCTTTGCCCAAGGTTGAAGACTGCCAAGATTGACCGCTTGTGGTTTGCTACGTTCATTTATTTTAACAAGATGGCGGGTGTTGGATGGGTTTATCTCTCGTGGGCATCTTAAGATGCCCCTCTTGAGGGGGGGGTTCATTCTCGGTAGGGGCAATCCCCCCGTGGTTGCCCCCATGTCTGAAACGCCTGTGCAATGGTCTGTGGGTGGGGGCGGGCACGGGGAGTAGGGGTCGCACCGCCCCTAAAAAAGCCTGATTTTCGTGAGAATGAAACCGCCCTGCTCAAGGGGGGGGTTTTGAATCCACGGCTGCTCAAGAAACCGGGTTTTTTACCTAATCTGCGGGCTATAACCCAGGATTTTGCTCAAAAAACCCGGTTTCTCGGCTCCCTCCACTGAACTTACCCACGGCTCCTCAAGAAACCGGGTTTTTTACCTAATTTGCGGGCTATAACCCAGGATTTTGCTCAAAAAACCCGGTTTCTCGGCTCCCTCCGTAAATCTCAAATCTCAAATCTCAAATCTCAAATCTCAAATCGATGGATTTTGCTCAAAAAACCCGGTTTCTGGGTTCCGTCGGTAAATCTAAAATCTCAAATCTCAAATCTAAAATCGATTGACAGTTGTCGATCGAACTTGCTATGTTAATCATACTCGTAATGAGTACGTTTTAGTCAAGCAGTTATTGTTTTTAAGCTTTATGGTAAAAATTGTCGGCATTGGTGGAAGTTTGCGGGCTGGCTCCTACAGCCAGTTAGCGTTGAAGGTGGCAGCAGAACGGGCGCAGGCTTTGGGCGCGGAAGTTGAAATATTGGATTTGCGATCGCTCAATCTGCCATTCTGCAATGGTGAGAATGATTATCTCGATTACCCGGATGTGGAAAAGCTGCGAAATGCGGTTAAGCAAGCCGACGGCTTGATTTTGGCAACGCCGGAGTATCACGGTAGCGTCAGCGGTGCTCTCAAGAATGCCCTGGATTTGATGAGTTTTGAGCATTTGGACGGGAAAGTTGCGGGTGGGATTAGCGTTTTGGGAGGGCAAGTTAACAGCAACGCACTCAACGATTTGCGAACCATTTTGAGATGGGTGCACGCTTGGGTAATTCCCGAACAAATTGCGATCGGACAAGCTTGGAAAGCTTTTAGTCCTGATGGTAAATTATTGGATGAAAAACTGTCTGAAAGGTTCGACGAATTTGCTCGGAGTTTAGTGGAAAATACGCGGAAATTGCGAGGAATTTCGTAATTGTCTTTCAGGAAAAACGCATTCCTGGACGCAACTGGCATATTATTCGGATACGTCAGTTGCCATAATTTCTCGATTTGAAGAGGCTTTCTCTCTAGCAGAGCACCCTACAAGCTGTAATGTAACAGTTAACAGTCAACAGTCAACTGAGTCAAAATGGCATATCGATCATGTCTCCGAAAGGATGGGGTACGTTGATCGGCATTCTTCCGGGTTTTGACTCATATTTGTCTATCCACTTTTTGGCCAATTCCAAAGCTTCCTCCTCTGTCTTGGCATTTTGGACGGCGACGTGGCGGTTGCCGCGGCTATCCCAAACCTCGACGTAGAAGACTTTCTGGGATTGAATAATCCAACCTTTATAAGTGTCTGCTGGTTCCATAGTTAGAATCCTAAAATAATCGGGCGGGGAGTTCCACTGACTAGCTAATTGTAAATATTGCCCTGCATAAAATGAATTTTACGGGGGTTTCTATAGTATTTTTGGAAAAAAGTCAGTTTTACGGTTAACCTCATGACCAGACTCCTGAAGCAATTATTTAACTGGAGAAAATATCTCCAACCTTTGGCCGCGACGATCGCGATCGCCCTAATCGCATCCCAGATGGCGGTATTGCCGGCATTGGCGACTGGCGTGTACGAAATACCGGTGTTGTCGGCGGGCGATCGAACTTGGGTGTTCGACAAAGGCGACGTGCTCAGCCGCAGCAGCGAAAGCAATATCAGCAGCGTGCTCGACAACCTGGAAAACAAAACAGGGAAACAAGTCCGATTTGTCACCATCCACCGCTTAGACTACGGTGAAACGGCTGCCACTTTCACCGACCAACTGTTTGAACAGTGGTTTCCCACAAAAGAAGACCAGACTAATCAAATTTTACTCGTTCTCGACACTGTTACCAACAGCGCGGCAATTCGGACGGGGGAAGGGGTGAAATCCCTGCTAACCGATGAAATTGCCCAGAGTGTGGCCGGGGAAACTGTGCAAGTGCCGCTGCGGGAAGCGAATAAATACAACGAGGCATTTGCGGCTGCAAGTACGCGCATTGCAACTGTTTTGTCGGGCGAACCCGATCCGGGTCCTCCTGAAGTTGTTGACAACATTCAAGTTGAAGGCACGTTTAAAAAAGCTGAAGAAACAGATCAAGGCAATGCCACAGTTGTTGTGGTTGTGCTGTTGGTGTTGGCGACAGTGATTCCGATGGTGACTTATTTCTGGTATCAAGGTTTTTCGTGATCGGGTGCTGCTTGCATCCGATCGGTTGCCGTTTTGTCAAGAAAATATGGCAGGGCTGCACTAATCTTGAACGTATTCTCGATCGCTCAACAAAGCAATTTCTGCCCGTACAAATTCCCGTCCCAGATAAGCCGCGTGATCTAACATTGTCACCGGGCTGGGGCGGGTTTCTTCTAGGATTTTGACACAAAGTTCTTTGGCGGTTCTGCCGGTAAAAAGTGTGGACTGAGTGCGTTCTACTTTGCCGCGGGCGGGGATGGGTTTACCAGTTTCGGGATCGACGGCGAGGCCTCGATCGTCGATGATGTTGGTGAAATGTTTGGCACAAATTAAGCTGGTTTCGCGATCGAGATAGATGATGAAGTAGCCGCCTGGATCGAGGTCGATGTGGCGTTTGGATAGCTTGTCATCGATTGCGGTGAGGTTTTCCAATGTTTGACTCATGGTTGGTGAAAGGAAGTAAAGAATAGCTATATTTTTTTTGCTATTTCTAGTTTAGTCGGCTGTGGGACAAGTTTGGGACATTGGTTGGTTGAATGCGGGGGGAATTTTCGGGCGATCGACATTCTATCCGATATCTGTGGGGACAGGGCATTGCCGTGTCCGGCGGTGGCTGCTGCGACTTTTAATGAGTGGTATAAGATTGAGGACTGTCACAAGACTTGTTGAACTTGATAGAATGAACCGCAGAGAACGCAGAAAACGCAGAGTGAAATAAGAGAGAGAAACAAAATATGTTATCACTGAGATATTGCACCATTTGCAATCAGCTTTTCAAGACCGGGTTGTCCTGCCCACCACCAGAAATTCACTCTTTGTGGAACAGGCATCTTGCCTGTTCTTGAGAATAGTGCTCTTCGGTGAGTTATCATTGGGGTGAGTAATTTTGGGATTTAATTATAAATGAAATTTATAGATTTATTTTCAGGAATTGGAGGTTTCAGACAAGGTTTTGAAAAAATGGGCTTTGAATGCGTTTTTTCCTGCGAAATTAACAGCAAATGCCGACAAGTTTACACGGATAATTTCGGTGAGGTTCCTTTTGGAGATATCAGTAAAATTAATCCCGTCGAGTTAGAAGACTTTGAGATTTTAGTCGCAGGGTTTCCGTGCCAACCTTTTAGCATCTGTGGCAAAAAGCTAGGTTTTGAAGATACTAGAGGTACGCTATTTTTTGATATTTGTAAAATTATCAAAATTAAGCAACCTCAAGTAGTTGTTCTCGAAAATGTCAAGCACTTAATCCATCATGACAAGGGAAATACCTTAAAAGTAATTATTGCCAGTCTTGAAGATTTGGGATACAGCGTGAATTACAAAATGCTGAATGCTAAAGACTTTGGAATTGCTCAACATCGTGAAAGAATATTTATTATTGCAACTCAAGGTAAACCATTCAATTTTTCTCGGCTTAAAATCCAGTTGACTCCAAAACTCAGGCAGTTTCTAGACAAGACAGGGGATTTTGAAATATTGGATAAATCCGAGTATACTTTAATTGAGTCTCCGAGAAAGCAAGATTCGGGACTTTTATTTGTAGGTTACAGAAATAAAGGTACTTGGAAAACTGGCGTGAGGCCGAATACAGAACATTTATCGAGAGTTCACAGACAGCCTAATCGCATTTATTCGGTAGATGGAGTGCATCCGACAATTCCTTCGCAAGAAACATCGGGCAGGTTTTTTATCTACATTCCTGAGCAAGATAGGGTGAGAAAGTTGACGCTGAAGGAATGTTACCGTCTTATGGGTTTTCCTGAAGATTTTAAAACTTATCCGAGTGCGGGGGAAAGTTACAAGCAAATTGGGAATTCGGTTTGTGTACCGGTTGTGGAGGCGATCGCCCAAGAAATATTAAGTCAAAATTTATTGTATGATGAAAAGAAGGAACTACAAAGATGTCCAGAGTCCCGGCTTCGGGAACCAGTTGAGACTCTAGTTAACACTCTTACTTGAGATTAACTTTCTTATTAAACAATTTTAGAATTAACCAAGCGCTAACTTTGAGCTATAATATAAGTCACCCAAGATAGATATAGTCGTCATGGAAGAATTACTCACCTTAAAAAGCTTACTGCTAAAAGGGGATATACCTGGGTCATTAGCTATAGTTGAAGAACTAGAAGAAATGAGCAAAAAAGACATCATTAAAACTATTCGCAGCTATGCAGTGATTTTACTATTGCATCTGATTAAACAGCAAGCTGAAAATCGCACAACTCGCTCTTGGGATATCTCGATTCGGAACTCGGTTCTAGAAATTCAGGAGGAAAATAAGCGACCGAGAGGCGCGGGTTTTTACTTACCTCTAGAAGAGTTACTCATTGTTTTAGAAATGGCGTATCTACAAGCTATTAACAAAGCTTCCCTAGAAGTGGAAGAAGGGCGTTATGAACCAAGAGAATTGTCGCAGTTAGTGAATCAAGAGGCACTTATTAATCAAGCAATGACTTTAATTTCACAAGAAGCTGAAGATAAGGACTAAAGTTACCCAAAGTCAGGAGACGGCAGTGCCGTTTCCCTACAATTAATTGAGGTAGGGAAACGGCACTGCCGTCTCCTCGATTTTTGTAAGGACACGGCAGTGCCATTTCCCTACTTGTCTTAAGCTGGAACTTGGATTCTTTCAGTGCCGGCAAGTTCAAAGGCTGCGTGAATTGCCTTCAAAGCAGTTACTCCTTGTCCTTCATCCACAACGCAGCTAATTTTAATCTCGGAAGTTGCAATCATTTGAATGTTGATTTGCTGGCGGGAAAGCGCTTCAAACATCTTTGCTGCTACTCCCGGATGCGCTACCATCCCGGAACCGACAACGCTAACTTTGGCAATTTGTGTATCGACTGCTACTTCGCCCCATCCGAATTCTGGGGCGGCTTTTTCGAGGACTATTTTAGCAGCTTCGGCGTCAATTTGTGCTACGGTAAATGCGATGTCGCGAGTTAAGATACCGTCGATATTGTGACAGCGCTGCGACTGAATGATTGTATCTACGCTGATATTTTCCTCGGCTAAAAGTCCGAACAGTTTTGCTGCTACTCCGGGTCGATCGGGCAATTGGCGAATTGCCAGACGCGCTTGATTGAGATCCAACGCAACGGCGCGGACTGCAGGCGGTTTTTGAGATGATGAACGCAGCCCGATAGGGGAGTTGGCAACATCAAATGTTTTGCAGAGTTCGGCAACAGCCCGATCGCAATCTTCGGCATCGATCGCACAACTAACTTTCACCTCGGAAGTAGAAATCATTTGAATGTTAATTCCCGCATCCGCTAAAGTCTTAAACATCTGCGCCGCTACCCTAGGACGACCGATCATTCCCGCACCCGCAATGCTAACTTTAGCTATGGGCCGCTCTTCTGCTTTCACTTCCGGTTCTCCCAATTCTGGGCGAGAATTTTTGCCGAGGGCGGGGATAATTGCATCTGCAACGGCGGTGGCTTGTTGCAGAGATTTTCGCGTCACTGTGAAGGCAATATCGTTAGTATTTCCTTCATGAATTGACTGGATAATTAAGTCTACATCGAGGTTTTGTTGGGCGATCGCACCAAACAACCGCGCTGCTACACCGGGGCGATCGGGCAAACGCAGTAGCGACACCCCCGCCTGATCTAAGTCAAATTCCACCGCATCGACGGCTTTTGCGAGCTCCAAGCCCTCCAAAGGCCGGGGTTGCGGGGGTGGGGACACTACACGGGTACCGGGGGCGTCACTCCAGCTAGAAAGCACTACTAGGGGCACGCCGTAATTCTTGGCAATTTCTACCGCGCGCGGGTGGAGGACTTTTGCGCCCAAACTCGCCAATTCCAGCATTTCGTCGCAAGTGATTTCGTCCATCAATTGCGCGTCGGCAACCAAGCGCGGATCTGTAGTCAGAATTCCGGGCACGTCGGTATAAATTTCGCATCTGTCGGCCCGCAGCGCTGCAGCGAGGGCTACTGCGGTTGTGTCGGAACCGCCACGCCCCAAGGTGGTAATTTCCAATTCTCCGGCATCGGCGATACCTTGGAAACCCGCAACCACAACGACTTTACCGCTTTTTAACTGGCTTTCAAGCCGATTTGGGTCAATTCGCAAAATCCGGGCGCGGGTGTGGGCGGCTTCGGTGACAATGCCGACTTGGGCGCCGGTGAGGGAAATTGCCGGCTGTCCCATTTCCTGCAATGCCATGCTCAAAAGTGCGATCGAGACTTGTTCCCCAGTGGAAAGCAACATATCCATTTCCCGCTTGTTGGGATTTGGGGAAATTTCCTTGGCGAGTTTAACTAAACCGTCGGTGGTTTTGCCCATCGCTGAAAGTACGACAACGAGAGAGTTGCCGAGCTGTGCTGTTTTTACTACTCGTCTGGCTACTTCCAAAATGCGATCGACTGTACCAACCGAGGTTCCGCCATATTTCTGAACAATTAGTGCCATAGGACTTACACAAAAAGTGATGCAATACTTAAGCTAATATACGCAAATTTTTGATAATAACCGATGAATGTTTATATTGTTTCTGAGGAGGCTGCTAGGCGATCGGGTTTTTACAGCACATGATGTTCCTAGGGAGACTGAATTGCCGTGTCCCTACCGCAACCTGCGACTGATGGGAATTTAGATTTTTGATTAAAGAATTGAAGAATTGCCAATGACTTATGAAGATCCCAACCCCGATAATCATCAGTCATCCCCAATCTAAAATCTAAAATCTAAAATCTCAAGTCGAATTAGCCTCCTTCTAACTCTCGCAAACGCGCCTCCAAAGCTTGAATTCGCAGCTCTGCTTCTATTCGCCTTTGCCGTTCTTCTTCTGCCACTAATTCTGCTTGTTCTGCCCGTTCCTCGGTCGCCGGCAGCAAATTCCCGGAGGCATCCCACCAGCGCAGCCAAGGCAGTTCTACGCCCTGATAAACCCCTTGCCCAATGCCTAATTCCACTCCTATTTGTGCGATTTGGTAATGTCCGCGCTGATTTTCCGGCAGTAACTCAAATCTATCTTCTACCAAATGATAGCATTCTATTTTGGCTTTTTTGACTTCATAAATGCCGTAAAAAGCAGGTCGAATTATCCGCTCGTAAATCCAGAATTTTCCCTGCCGAGGAGTCCTATCTCTTTCTTCACTGCCATCGCCAGAAACAAATTCAAGTACAATCAGAGGCGGCATTAATTCCCGCCACATTACATAGGATCGGCGAAGATTTCCGTCAAGAGTTGGCGGCACGTCGGGCACGTAAAACCAATCAGGTGCTTCGGCTCCTCTTTCTGGCGGTTCCGGGGGTTGGGCTACCCGCCAATAAATACCGGAATCTTGACCGATGCAGTATTGCCCGTCGGGATGAACTTGGTCTAAAATCGGTCTAATTGATGTTGTTAACAGGATGCTTTGAGGGTGTTCTTGAAAGTTTTTCACAAAAGTACCGTCTGAGTCTGGTAATTGAGTGTGGTCTGGGAAATCTGTGGCTATAATTTCTGGTTTTTCGGTGACACTCATGTTGACCTCTTGAATGTTGAAAAATTATACTTATAATTGGGGAAGGAAAGATTAATTAGGCTATTATGTCGTGGTAAACCTCCGATTGCTATATAGAATATTTTAAATAATATGAGTCAGTACAAGTTAATTATTTTCGACTTCGACGGCACTTTGGCAATTACTCACAAAGCTATTGTATTTTGCTTTACCAAAACTTTTGAAAGTTTCAATATTACTCCGCCTGCTCCTGATAATATTATAGGTACGATCGGCATCAATTTACCAAATAGCTTTAAAATCCTCCATCCGGCGATCGCGGAAAGCGCAATTCCTGAATGGGTTGAAACTTACCGCTCTTATTATCGGACTGAAGGTGAAAAGCAGGTAGAGTTATTTACCGGGACAAAGCAAGTGTTGCAGTTGGCGCGTCAGTCTGGATTGAGCCTGGGAGTTTTCAGCAACAAACAGGTTACTTTTGTTAATGTATTACTAAAGAGTTTGAAAATTTACAGTTTTTTTGATTTGATATTAGGTGATAACGGACAAATAATTCCGAAACCCAATCCGACTGTTTTTCACTCGATTATTAAACCGCTGTTCCCGGAGTTGGATAACAGTCAAATTTTAATGGTTGGCGATACAGCGATTGATTTGCTGTTTGCTAAAAATGCTGGGATAGATGTTTGTTGGGCGGCTTACGGATATGGCGATCGCACTCAGTGTCTCGCCCTAGAACCGACTTTCGCGATCGACGATATTTCAGAACTTGCTGTGTTCGTTAAAAATTAATTTTTCCTCGGTTTGTTTGAGAGAAGAGTTTGAATCATTTAACTATAAAGTATTTAATTAATTTTTTTTACGAGAGCCCGATGATGTATTTTTTATTTAACTAAAAAAATAAATGACCGAACTTGTAAGCCGCCCAAACTCTGCCAAGCAAACCATACCAGAGATAGAGTTATGGTGGGAACAACTATTATAAATTAACAACTAGGATTCCTTTGAAGGTAGAAGGCACAAGGCAGAAGGCAGAAGGAAAAAAAAACGATGGAAGCCAGATTTTCTTTAGGTAGAATTTAGCGCCAAAATTCTGCATGATAGCCTTCTAACTTCTGCCTTCGGAAAACAGGGAAATTCTGTTAAACTTTAGGGTGTGCTGGCAGTCGGTATCTACAATAAACTCAATTTATAGAAACTCATGCAGATAGATATAAGCATTCCTTCTGAAACGCTATCGCCGACTCGTACTGGCGGCACACCGAATTTAATAGAAGAAGTATTTCGACTGTACGATCGCGCCCTGGCAGCTACCAGCAACGGCATCGCGATCGCGGACGCTACCCAGCCGGACAAGCCTATAGTTTATTGCAACGGTGCTTTCGAGCGGATTACAGGCTACAATCGCAGCGAAATAATCGGGCAGAACTGCCGCTTTCTGCAAGGCCCGGATACCGATCGCGCTGCCGTCGATCGCATCCGCGTAGCCCTGAAAGAACAACACGACTGCAAAGTAGTTCTGAAAAACTACCGCAAAGACGGCACCGCCTTCTGGAACGAACTCACCATCTCGCCGGTGCGCGACAGCAGCGGACTCGTCACCCACTTCATCGGCGTTCAATCTGATATCACCGATCGCTTCCAAGCAGAAGAAGCCCTCAAACAAGCCGAGGCAAAATACCGCAGCATCTTTGAAAACGCCACCGAAGGCATATTTCAAACCGCCCCAGACGGGCGCTACCTCAGCGCCAACCAGGCACTCGCCCGAATGTACGGCTACGATTCCCCGTCAGAACTGATCGCAAAATGTTCGGCAAAAAACATTTACGCCGATCGCACCCGCCGCGCTTCCTTCATGGCAGAAATCAGCAAAAACGGCTCTCTGAAAGAGTTTGAGTCTTGCGTCCGCCGCCAAGACGGCAGCACTACCTGGATCTCGGAAAACGTGCGCGAAGTCCGCGACGAAGATGGCGAACTCCTTTACTACGAAGGAACCGTCGCCGAGATCGCCGATCGCAAGCGCGCCGAAGCAGCCCTGCGAAATCAACAATACTGGCTGAAAACCGCGATCAACGCCGTCCCCGACGCGATCAACCTCACAGACAGCGAGGGGCGCTGGCTGATTGCCAACGACTGCGCCCTCCAACTTTTGGGCTGGGAAACCGCAGACTACCAGGGCAAAACTACTGCCGAACTCGCTGCAGCCGCCGATCCCAGAGTCAGAGAAATCCTGCTAACTTGGCAGGAAACCGACGAAACCACCTGGGAAGCAGGCACTCTTACCTCCAGCCGCCAAATTGTCCCCTTGCCCACAGGCGGCAGCAATTTGTTTGAAGTGCGAAAAGTGCCACTGTTCAACCCTGACGGTTCGCGCAAAGGTTTGGCAGTGGCGGGGCGGGACATCACGCAGGAAGTGGCAGCGGATGCAGCTTTGCGCGACAGCGAACAGCGGTTTCGGGCAATTTTTGAACGCGCTGCGATCGGCATGGTAGTCGCTACCCTCGAAGGTGTTGCGATCGCCACTAATCCGGCATTTCAAGCTATGCTGGGGCGATCGGAAGCTCAACTGCGGGGTCTCGGCCTCGACGACTGCGCGCACCCGGAAGACGCACAAGTTTCGCGCGAGTTGCGCCAACAGTTAGTCGCGGGCACCCGCGAAGCTTACCAAATCGAGAAGCGCTACCTCCGCCAAGACGGCAGCATCAGGTGGGGACGCCTCAGCACCTCTGTCATCGACAGCAGTCAGGGAACGCCACAGTTTATTTTGCAAATGGTAGAGGATATTACCGATCGCAAAGAAGCCGAGTCAGCTTTGTTCCAAAATGAGGCTAAGTGGCGATCGCTGATTCTCAACAGTTCCGACATCATTACTATTCTCGATGCTAGCGGTCGCATTGTTTACGAAAGCCCTTCTGTAGAAAGAGTTTTGGGCTACGAACCCCTTGAACTCGATCGTCAAATTGCTCTCGATTCGATCCACCCTGACGACATTGCCTCGGTGATTTCCGACGGCGAAAAACTGATCGCAAATCCAGGCGTTCCCATCGCCCTAGAAGGTCGGTTCCGCCGCGCTGACGGTTCTTGGTGTTTTCTCGAAGGTGTCGGCATCAACTTGCTAGCAGACCCCGCTGTGAAAGGAATTGTGATCAACTCCCGCGACATGACCGCGCGCCGGCAAGCAGAGTACCGCCTCAGCAAAATCAACGAGTGCTTTTTGGGATTCACCACCGACGCCGCTGAGAACATCCAGCGCCTGACATCCTTAGCCGGCGAGCTTTTGGGCGGAAACTGCGCCATCTACAGCCACGTCGGTGGCGGACTGCTGCAAGCGATCGCGACTTGGCAAGCGCCGCCGGACTACCCGCTGGTCGATCGCGCCGAGGGCCACATCTGCACCGACGTATGCAGCAAAGGAAGCGATCGGGCTGTTGCCATTCCTGACTTGCAGAACACGATCTACGGCCAAATCGATCCCGCTGTCATCCGCTATCAACTGCGAAGCTATCTGGGACAAGCAGTGCGGCTGGGCGACAATTATGTGGGTGCGATGTGCGTTCTCTACACTGAGTCGATCGCGCCCACAGAAGCCGACTGCAAGCTGATCGGAATTATTGCCGGGGCGATCGGAGTTGAGGAAGAACGGGCCGCCGCCGCCTCGCGCGATCGGCAAAAATCCCAAGAATTGCAAACAGCTTTGCGCGACTTGCAGCAAACTCAAATGCAGTTAGTACAAACCGAAAAAATGTCTTCCCTCGGACAGGTGCTAGCAGGAATTGCCCACGAAATTAACAACCCAGTTGGCTTTGTCGCAGGCAACCTCTGCCACGTCCGAGGCTACGTTCTAGACTTGTTGGAAATCGTGCAAGTCTATCAAGAAGAGTACCCAAATTCCCCTACAAAAATTCAGCAACAAGCCGAAGATATAGACTTAGAATTTCTAGCAAAAGACCTGCCAAAATTGCTCAATTCAATGCAAACCGGATGCGAGCGCATTGTAGAAATTATTCAAACTCTCCGAAATTTCTCGCGGGCGGACGAAGCAAAAATCAAAACTGCCGACATTCATGAAGGTTTAGAAAGTACCTTGTTAATGTTGAACAGCCGACTGAAAGCCAAACCCAACTGGCAGGGCATTAAAGTCATTAAAGAATACGGAGAACTGCCGCAAGTAAACTGTCATCCCGGACTGTTAAATCAGGTATTTATGAATGTATTGGCAAATGCGATCGACGCCTTGGAAGAAAGCAGCAGCCAAGCCAAAGACACCGCAGATTCTACCTTTCCTACTATTACCAT
Source organism: Microcoleus sp. B4-C1 (assembly GCF_036705285.1). Taxonomy (NCBI): domain Bacteria; kingdom Bacillati; phylum Cyanobacteriota; class Cyanophyceae; order Oscillatoriales; family Microcoleaceae; genus Microcoleus; species Microcoleus sp. B4-C1. Next base: position 19,561 of record NZ_JAUBUC010000069.1, read on the forward strand.
TCAAACTGAAACGATTGATGACCAGAGCATTTTAATTCGGATTAAAGACAACGGTCAGGGCATTCCCGAAGATCATATTGTGCGTTTATTTGACCCATTTTTTACCACAAAACCCGTAGGTAAAGGCACAGGTTTGGGTTTATCAATTTCTCACCAAATTGTCGTTGAAAAACACAACGGCAAATTGCAGTGTCACTCGGAACCCGGTAAAGGCACTGAATTTATCATCGAAATTCCAATTCGTTGACATCAGGACGACGCTAATCAGGATATAGCAATCCTCGAATCATTTGTGAATTTCTTACTTCCTCTCCGCGGGTTCGGGGAGGGTTGGGGTGGGGTAAAAAATTTACCACTCATTGAGGATTGCTATAATTATGTTCAAGTCAGCCCTAACTTACTTAAAAACTAAACTGCGTCCGCAAATTGCCCACAAAAATTGTCGGGTTGTTATCGAAATTGTTCGGATTGCCGATCGCATAAAATGCCGGCACGATCGAAACATGGTCGGTGAGAGGAAAATAATAAGTTGCCTCAATTTCGTACTGCGTGCCACCGTTACCCCCGCCAGAAATCAGAAATCTCCGACCGCCAGTAAAGTCAAAAGGTACTAAATATGACACCGTAAGCAAAGCTCCTTCTTTGAACAAATCGGGAAACGCAACTCCTAACTGATAAGATTGATTTTTGATCGTGCCGTCGGGTCGGTTAGTCTTGGGAAATATATTGGTTTCGGCGTAGCCGTAACGGCCGAAAAGACCAAAACCGCGAGCGACTAACCAATCGAAATTGAAACTATAAGTATTCGCAGTCGCATTCCCCAGCCGACCACCAAAACCGTCATCTGCCACACCGTTTAACGGCTTGCTGTTAGGAGATCCAATTAAGCCGCCGATTTGCTGGATGTTGGAACGGCTGTACAAAAAGCGCAAATTAGTCCGATCGCTCGGACTGAATGTTAATTCTGCTGTAGTCGTATTTGTCCCACCAAACAAGCCTTGAGACGGATTGGAAGCCGAATTAAATACGGAAGTGGGCAAAAATTCCGTACTCTCGCCCAAGTAGCCAAAACGCAGTTTCAATGCGCGGCCGATATCCCACAAAGCCAAAGCACCGGCACCGCGTCTGGTAGCGCTTAACAAAGGGCTGTTGTTAGAATTAAAGCTGCTCGCACCGTCTACGAAAAAGTTAAATTTATTGTTGTCAAAGTAGCGGTAAAAATTAATCCGCGGCCCCACTACTACTTGCAAGCTGTTGCTAAGCGGGAACCGATAGGAAAGTTCCCGCAGGGTAACTTCATTGGGATTTCCTCCCGCAGTTTGATCGAGAAAAGGAGTGCCGAATGTATTGAAAAAACCCGTTGAAGTATACTGGTTGGCTGGGGAATTGCCGTTACCTACAGCTAGCTGTGTAATCAATTCGTCTTTCCCTGTAAAGGAAGTAGTGAGAGTCAACCAAACTAACTGACTGAAAGTGATTTCTGGATCGTCCACTCTCTGCACAATTGGTCTGTTGGTGACAGGATCGCGTCCGGCTACTCGATCGAGCGGAGCAGCATTTCCATCTATTGCTTCAACTCGGACTCCCTCGCCCGCAAAAGCTCCACTCAGGTTAAACCAAGCAAATCCGTTGAGTTTAGTCGTAGTTGAAAATTGGTTGGCTTCCAATTCGGCAGTCCGGGCTTCTAAAGCATCTACTCGACCGCGCAATGTAGCTAATTCTGCTGCAAATTCTTCTTGCAATCTTTGCAAAGCAAGTAAATCTTCTCGCTTGACTAAATTACCAGTAGAACCGCCAATTTGTTTGGTGATTTGATCCAAGCAAGCGTTTAATCCGGCAGCAAATTCGTAGCGAGTCATTGCTCGATTGCCTCGGAATGTGCCGTCTGGATATCCCGCAATGCAGCCGTATCTTTCTACTAGGGATTGCAAGGCTTGAAAAGCCCAATCTGTCGGCCGCACGTCGGAGAGTTGGGAAACAGAAGTGACTTGTGCTGCGTCTTCTTGTATGCTGAGGTCATCAGCGCTGCCCGTCTCGCTGCTGATGTCGTCAACTTTGCTGGCTTCAGCAACTTGTTGAGACTGAGGAGTGTTTGCAATTTCTAACTTCTGTGGGGGCAATTCGCCAATTGCCTCCGTTATTTCTGGGGTTGTTGTTGCGTGATCGACAATTGCTATATCTTGTTTGGGTAAAGCAGGATCGACAATTGCTATATCTTGTTTGGGTAAAGCAGGATCGACTGTTGCTGCATCTGTTTCGGGTAAAGCAGGATCGACAATTGCTATATCTTGTTTGGGTAAGGCGCGATCGACTGTTGCTATATCTGTTTGGGGTAAAGCACGATTCACCCATGCTGCATCTGTTTCGGGTAAAGCGCGATCGACTGTTGCTATATCTGTTTGGGGTAAAGCACGATTCACCCATGCTGCATCTGTTTCGGGTAAAGGGCGATCGACTGCGGAGTTAGTCTCTGCGGTAATCGCCGCTAACTGCGGTATCTCAATCTTACCTGCTGCCAGCGCTGCGTCTGGGGTAGCCGTAGGGAGAGCACTATCTTCTAGCGCAACTTCTGGAGTTGAGGTATCCTGAATTTGAGCTGTTGCGGAGATCGGGCCCAAAGGCACTGCCACACCAGAAATCAAGAAAGACAGCCAAAAAGCTTTAACGGAGGTTGAATTATTCACCATACCACTCACACCACTTGTTGAAAATGAAATCTGGCCAATCTTAAACGATAAGCTTGCTTATAAATGTAGTTGGTTTAACAAATTCTTATAAATAGTTAAAATTATTTTAGGAAGCCAGCGATTCCCAATCACTAATCACTGATGACTACTGACTACTGACTCCTGACTAATTCCCCCAATGAAGTTTTTATTAGTTACAGATTTAGACAACACGCTAGTCGGAGATGACGAAGCAACTCAAGTTTTAAACCAGCGCTTGCAACCTGTGCGATCGCAAATTTGTTTGGTTTACGCTACCGGGCGTTCTTATGCTTCAACTTGCGAATTAATTGCCCAAAAGCAACTGCTAGCACCCGACTATTTGATCGCAGGTGTAGGTAGCGAAATTTACCAAGACGGAATCCTCGATTTAGATTGGGCGGAATATCTTTCTCAAGACTGGGATAAAATGGCGATCGCCTCTTTAGCACAGCAGTTTTCCCAGCTTAAACCCCAATCCGTAAAAGAACAAAATCCTTGGAAAATCAGTTATAGTCTGGAACCAGCAGCAGAAAATAGCTCGACAATCAACGCTTTGCAGCAAAAGTTAACTGAATCGCGACTGCCAGCTCAAATCATTTTTAGCAGCAATAGTAATGTAGATATTTTACCACAAACTAGCAATAAAGGCAATGCCCTTACTTATTTACAAAAGCGCCTACAAATTCCATCTGAAGCAACATTAGTTTGCGGTGATTCTGGCAATGATATCAGTATGTTTGAGCAGGATTTCCGGGGAGTAATCGTCGCTAATGCTCTATCAGAACTCTTAGAATGGCATCGCGAATGCGGCACTGAAAATCATTATTTAGCTAGTTCTGCTTCCGCTTGGGGAATCATGGAAGGAATGGCATATTTTTGGGAATTTTGATTGCCAAAAATTCAGTTTGGTTGGTAGCGATCGCTGAAGTCCTAAGTACAACCGCACCCCAAGCACCCCAAGTCCTGCAAACAGTTAAAATCTGTTCAGAATCTCAACCGCGTATCGATCGAACCTGCGAGTTGCGATACCATCAGCGTGTACTGCTTGATCAAACCTAATCGAACTTCACTTGAGTTACCTCAAGCGAGTTGAAGTTTATTTCCTAGCCTCTTGGGCCCAACGTAGTGGAGGGAGTCGGCTATCCCAAGATAAGTCGGCTATTCCCCGATCGCCAAAGGTTCTATAGTTAAGTTGAGCGCCTAAACCTAAATTACTCTCTCTATAAAAACTTATCTTTCTAGATGAACAAGATGTAGGTTGAGTCAACTATTTGCCCCTTTAGTTCAGTTCGCCAACGCACCGCCACATGGAACAAAATACTTTACCCGTAGAGGTGATTCTCTCTCACCCCCGCCAATATTTAGGTAGCCTGCGGCTCGATTGGACGCCACAACCGGGGAACTATGTAGATTTAGAGGGACAAACCTACGCTGTTTTGGAACGCCACCACCGCTATCAACTCAAATCCGGCCGCTACCAACTGCAAAAAATTGCCCTGTACGTGCAGTCGGCCACACCGCCGACGGAAAGAACTTTTGTAAGCGGCATCTGGGTTATCGGAGATGCTAGCTGTCGCTTTAATGCTCGATCGGAAATTCTGCGCTGTGCTGTCAATCCCAATGGCCCGTGCGACGGCTGTGGCGATTACCAAAAGTCTTGAACCATCAAGTCAATCGATTTTAGATTTTAGATTTTAGATTTTAGATTTAAGCATTGAGCCCACGGATAAATTCGGGGGCGCATTTATCGGATACAGGTTTTTTATTTCTGGACGGATGAATCACGTGGCGGGTATCCTGGATGCTTTCCGTCAGTACACAATTTCACCTCGCCCAACTGAGAAACCGAGAGTGCCGAGAATCTCGGCGTCTCCCTCAATGACAATAAACTATCAAAACCAACTAGCAACTCTGGAATCGAATTTAACTTCTTCAGGTAGGGGGTAATCTATCTTCTGATAGCTGTGCAGCACGTCGCGAATGCCAGTATGAATCAAATTTTCTATGTGCAGCAACTGTTCTGAAGAACAGCGAACCTGAACTGTTTGGTTTGACACAGACTCGCCGGAGTCGATCGCAGTATATCTATTAGGAACTCGGCTGAGCACATAAGCAATTAAATCTTGTCGCAATCCCGAAGGCGAAAAAGCTTGTTGGTATGGGTGCTTCGGATAAGACTCCAAGATAATTTCTACTTCCTCTGTGACTACAGCCAAGGTAATATTGACAAGATTTTTCTGCATTTTCCCTGTCCCCAAAGACTCGTTAACTAATATTTTTGTGATCCTTCTCGTTTTCGTCTGATTTCTCATGAATTTTAACCGGCTAATACCGCCCATCGTTCTTCGGTCATCACCAGCTCAAACTCAGAACTTACCTCTTCTATAACCCGCAGCACGTAGCAGGGAATCTTGTCGGATAAAATAGCACTTGCCACCGTACCAGTGTGAATTTCTAAGACTGCTTCTGCAGCAGCTTCAAACATCAGTCGCTGTCCCGGAAACATCACTCTTTCAAAGTACCAATTAGGAATGTTCCCAATCCGAACCACCTGAACTAGGTTGGTAACATTTGCGTAATAGCACAGAATCTGGTTGTTACCTTTATAAGATAGCTGATCAGACATTTAAAAAATCTCCACACTCTTTCAAAAACTTACTGAGACTTGGCTTTGCCTGTTAGTGGCAATTGTGAGTTTGGATCTTGACAAAAGGACAGACTTATTTTTTTTGTGTTATTCTATAGCACGAATCACATCTTCAGTTATTAATTTTTGTAGCATTGAGTAATCCTGCCAACATTGAGAGGTTTGGCGAAGAAACCCCGTTTGTTCCGGCGAAAACCCCCGGTTTGTTTGGTATGCAGGGCCTATATCCTGACTTATTAAGGTTGTTGTTCTGTTGCACCCGTTAATCGAAAATACCGTCACTTTCCCGAACTCTCCTGACAACAGATTCACTCTTTGGCAGTGGAATGGTGCTGAGAGTGCGATCGACCTTTAGATCCAGAGCTTGGAGTAAACTTTATCTAAAAAATATGAGGAAATTATGAAGACAATCATTTTTTTTGATAAATCTACTTTTGCCGAAGCAGGGATTACAATACTTAAGCAAAAACCCGGTTTTTTAGCCAAAAACTTGACTCCATCTGTGCTCCTGGGTTAATAAACCCGGTTTCTGAGGGAAATCTGCGTAAATCTTGGATTAGCAGGCCCAAACCGGGTTTTTTACCAAAAAACTTCGCTGCATCTGTGAGCTCGGATTAAAAAAAACCGTTCTTGAGGCCAATCTGTGTAACTTCTGCAGGAGTTATTCTGCCTGTAAATACGGTGATAGCCGATCGGCTTTGCAGGTAACAAAAAACCCCGACTCCCTGAGATAATCTCTAGAATTTCTAGGGAATCAGGGTTTAAATGAACGAATCACCGATCGATCTCAAAGCTAAATCAAAAAAATGAGGAAATTATGAAAATAGCCGGAAAAACTAGCACTTTCCTCGACCCCTAAACCCGGCTTAATAACATAATTGCGTAATTTTCGCAAGAATCAAGGGAATGAGAAAGCGGAGTTTTGAGCCTCATCCGGCTTTAATGCCTCTTTGATTCTGCCGTCGGGCTGGGCCGACTTTGTTTGTCTAGTAGCGGTTTCAAATGCCGAGTTTGATCTGCTATCTGCGATGTATTTTACCCGAGTTTAAGCTGTCGCGCATTTAAATTGTATATTAAGGGCGGGCGGGACGCTAGGGCCCCTACTCCCCACAAGACTTTAATTTTTTTTGACCTACAATTTAAATGCCGCCACAGCTTAAAGCAACGGTTCCCAACCCAGAATTTCCGCCACTTGCTGTGCCAAACTCAAAGGATCGAAAGGCTTTGCAATCACCCCCGCTACCCCCAAATCAGCAAATTTGCTCAAATCCATCGCCTGCACCTTAGCCGTCAGGAAAATCACCGGAATCCCCCGAGTAGCAACATTGTTTTGTAGCAAACCAAACAGAGTAAGTCCGTCCATATCCGGCATCATCACATCTAGTAGAATAGCGTCAGGGAGTTGAGTTTCAGCTAACAGCAATCCTTGGCTGCCGCCTGGTGCGCTTAGTACAAACCAGCCGCCTAAATGTTCCAGACAAGCCTGAATCACGCTGCAGAGGTTTTTTTCATCATCAATGACCAGAATGCGCTTTGCTGACATAATTAAAACTCAAATTTTAAATTAATCATGGTAAACCGAAAAAAAACTTAGGCACGCTGCCTCATCAACCGGGTTTCTTGAAAGATATAGCAAAAGGAAGAAGCGATAAAATTAAGAGTTTCCGCACTTAAAAACGTCCTAATCGTCGGGCGCTGTTGATAGATTTTGCCGCTTACCTACTTAAGCCCTGAACATAAAAATCGACCTATCAGCCTCCCAAAATCATCCTACCCGCGTGGGTTGCCAGGAACTTGAGCTTTCGCGAGATATTATCAAAGCAATCTCAAACCTCCAAACTTTTTCCTCCCTCGCCTTCCAACGGTGCAGGGACTGTGAAATAGAAACTGCAGCCTTGTGAGACAACACTTTCGACCCAAATTCTGCCCCCGTGCTGCTGTACTATGCTGCGACAGATAGCCAAACCCAAACCCGTACCTCCTTTTTGGCGGGAGTCAGAAGCATCGACTTGTTGAAACCGTCCAAAGATTGTTTCTAGTTTATCTGCCGGAATCCCCCGCCCTCGATCTTTGACTTCAAATAAAACCCGCTCGCCCAAATCTTCCACCCTGAGAGTTACTGTACTTCCAGGAGCGGAGAATTTAATCGCATTGCTCAACAAATTTACCAGCAGTTGAACGATTCTGTCGGGGTCAGCCCAAATTTTTGCTGTTCCGGGCAAAATCAACAAATCAATGTTATTTTCAGCAGCCACAGAAAGTACAGCTTCGGCAGACTTCCGCATCAAAACCTGGGCATCGCACCACTGCTTGACGAGGATAACTTGGCTCGAATCGAGCCGTTCTAAGTCGAGAATATCGTTGACCAAACGCACTAACCGTTCGGTATCGCTCGAAGCGATTTCTAACATCTGTTTGGCAGTTTCCGGTTTATTTTTCAGTACCCCAGCCGCCAGCAAACCTAAAGAACCGCGAATCGAGGCAAGTGGCGTTCGCAGTTCGTGGCTGACAATCGAAATAAACTCATTTTTCATTTTTTCAATTGCCCGACTTTCTGTGATATCTGTGACTGTGCCCACGTGACCAATTAGTTGAGCTTTGTCGGAAAAAATCGGAGCTGTTTTAAGCCGACAAAACCGAATGGTTCCGTCTCGCTGGATGTGGCGAAATTCGCCGGAAAATTCCCCATCTAGCGATTGCGATTGAGACCACTTAGACAGAATTAGTTTGAGGTCTTCGCGGTGAACAAACCGCATCCAGCCGTTTCCTAAAGCCGCTGCCGATGTGAAGCCACCAATTGCTTGACAGCGAGGATTTGTATAGGTACATTTCCCCTCAGTATCGATTTTGAAAATGCCCACGGGGGAACTCTCGCTCAGAGAGCGAAATAAAGCTTCGCTTTCCCGGAGTTCTGCTTGAGAGCTTTCTAGTTCTCTGGTTCGCTGCAAAACTCGCATTTCTAACCGTTCGTTGAGCTGTTGGAGGGTAGCTTCAGCAAGTTTGCGATCGCTAATATCGCGGTGGACTGATACCCAGTGGGTAAACTCACCATTTTCGTCCGCTATGGGGACAATGCTCATTTCTACCCAAAATTCCGTCCCGTCTTTGCGGTAATTGATCGAGTCAACCCGCACCGGCTGCCAGGTTTTCAAAGCTGTCCGAACTCGATGGAGACTGGCGCGATCTGTTTTTTCACCTTGGAAGATGCGTGGCGTTTTGCCCACAACTTCTTCTAGTGTATAGCCGGTCATTCGCGTGAAAGCTGGGTTGACATAAATAATTCGCGGCCCCGGTTCCTCAATCGGTTCAGCTTCGGTAATTAACACGGCGTCGTTAGTGGTGGTGACTGCTGATTCCAACAGGCGCAACTGCAATTCTCTAGCTTTGCGATCGGTAATTTCTCTAACAGTCCCCACCATCCGCACTGGATCGCCGGCTTCGTTGTAAAAAAACTTACCTTTTCCCTCCATCCAGTGAATGCTGCCGTCGGGCCAAACCACGCGCTTTTCGTGACAGTAATCTCCTCGCTGGGCGATCGCCTGATTGATAGCATTCTCCATATTTTTAAAATCTTCTGGGTGAACGCAAGCTGCAAAACTTTGATAAGTTCCGGCAAAAGTCCCTGGGGCCAACCCAAACAACTCTTCGTGTTCCCTCGACCAAACTATCTGATTTTTCTGCACGTCCCAGTCCCAAAATCCAATTTTGGTAGCCGACAAAGCTAAGCTAAGCTGCTGATTGATTTTCCGCAGCTCAATGCTAGTAATAGCAACTCGAAGTTCTCTGGCTATTTCGATTTCGCACTGCTGCCAAGGCAAAGATTTTGACCTCACATTTTCTTGCCACAACTCAAAGGAAATGCGAGGAGAAATTAATCGGGTGCCATCCGGTTTAAATTCAATTTTTCCCTCTGGTGGACCTGCCCAGTTGACAGTTTGAAGTGCTTCGGGACGGAACCACAAAATGTAATAATTTTGCATCTCGGACATGGCAAGCACCAGTAAACCGCTAGCAAATTCTTGAAAATTATCGGCGGGCGGATACAGTTTTGAGAGAGAATCTGTATAAAAAACCTCATTATTTATTTGAGTTTTTATCCAAGCAATTAAGTTTTCGATTTCTACCAATTCCGGGGTTTGCCCGATGGTTGTTAAATTTTCATTGGCACACACAACTCCACCGGTAGCACCCACTAAGGCAAGCAATTCATCTCGGTAGGTTAGTAAACCTTCTACAAAGCAGTTTTTTTGATAAATTTCCGTGATAAATTTTTGGCAAAGTGCTTTTAAATAAATAGCATATTCCCGGTTTTCGCTATCTTGTTTATAGCTGAGTTCTAAATTCACAAACTTCGCTAGTAGTTCGCAAGCAGTTCTTGTTTCGTAGTTGACATACTTTCGTGTTGGATGGTGACAGGCAATCAATCCCCAGAGTTTTTTATCTTTGATTAATGTCAGAGTCATGCTAGCAGCGACGTTCATATTTTTGAGATATTGAACGTGGCAAGGCGAAACTGTTCTCAACAAAGATCCGCCCATATCTAAAGGGCTACCCGTCAGCGGATTGCAGTGAGGAATTAGTTCGACAGGCTGACAGTTAATATCGGGAATAAACCGAATTAAATTCATGCTGAACAGGTTTCTTGCTTGGGCGGGAATATCGGTAGCCGGATAGTGCAGTCCCAATAAAGGAGCCAAACTTTCTACTTTGTCTTCGGCGACAACTTCCCCCGCCCCGGTGGCATCAAATTGATAGACGATCGCTCGATCGAAACCGATGATCCTCCGCACTTCTTCAACTGCTGTCTGACACAGCACTTGCAGGTTTGGTGTTTTGTGGATTTTGTCGATCGGCTCTTGGACTAAATTATAACAATTGAAACAATCGCTCGTTTTTGGAGAAACAACCGACTCTAGTTCAACAATTAATGCTGAATTTGATTGATGTAGCGTCCCCTCAAAAAAAGACTGGCGGTCTTGACTTTTGAATGATAATCTGATACCATTACGTTGGTCTTTTTCAAATAAAGCTTTTTCAATAGCCTCAATTTCCTCAGTCTCGACAAATTCCTCTAAAAATTTATCCAAAAGTTGTTCGGGGTAAAGGCCCATCGCCTCAAAAGTATTGTTGCTAACTTGCAAAATTTTTAACGCCGGAGATTCCAGCACCAAAAGGATGCCGTGAGGTTGAATCGAACCTGGGGCGTAAATTAGTTCGCAGTCGCTGTTATTGAGAGTGCCTGTGTCTGAGGGCAATACCATCGCTTTCATCTGATTAATATTTCTCTAAATTAGCCTGTGTTCTCGATCGGCGGGCTAGCATTAATCAACAGCACCGCGTCGCAATCACACAATCTAACCATCCCCAGTCTTGGCTAAGGCTTCCTAATTTGTTTCGGACACGCACTGCATATTTGCTCCTAGTTATCCCATTTTAAAAAAAGAATACAACTGTAGGTACGTGCTCGAAACCCATATCTCATCAGCCATTCCCAGTTCTTCAATTCTTTAATTTTTTAAATCTAAAATGGGATTAGCGCTGTGCCTGAGCCAGTCTGTTTCTCAGTTGAGTCCGCTCCAAACGATTCAGGAGGCGAGCAATTAATTCCGGTTTCACGATCGGCTTGTTAACGTAGTCGTCAGCACCTGCGACAAACATTTGGCGCACGGTTTCCGACTCGGAATGAGCTGTCAAAAATAGCACGGGGAGCTTGCTCCAGCGCAAATCGTTGCGAACTGCCAAACACAGCTCGATACCGCTGTAACCGGGCATCTCCACATCTAAAATTAGCAAATCCGGACAAGTCGTTTCGAGTACCTCCCAGAACTTTTCGGGATCGTCCAATGTTGTTACTTGAAATCCCCAAGGTTGGAGAATCACTTGCAGTGCAGCCAATAGATGCACGTCATCGTCTACCACCATAACTTTAGCTTCAGCAGGGCCAGTCTGGTCGAGTAGTTGGGCGACTGCTTTGAGTATATCTGCTGGGGGGATAGATTTGTGTAAAAAGCCCGAAGCTCCCAAACGAGCAACTTCTATTCGATCGCTCAATTGATTGTGCCCGCTAAAAACCATTACCGGAATTTCGGGCTTTTCACTGCGGAGTTCGGCTAATAGAGAAAGTCCGTTTTCCTGAGATCTGGAAAATGTCAAATCCAGCAAAATCGCGTCGGGAGGCTGTTGAGAAATCGCATTTCTAGCCGCTTGCGGAGAGTTGGCGACTTCTATCTGGAAGTCGGAACCGGATGCTACTGTTTTGAGTCGATCGCTCCCAAAAGTATCATCATCAACAACCAGCATTCGGCGCTTTTGGGAAACCGCAGGAACTAAATCGCCTTCCGGTTCGGGCGACGGGCGATCGAATATCTGTTTGAGCTTATGCAGAAATCCCTCAATCTGCTGAGCCGTCCCCGGTTTCAAGATGTTTTCAGCCTTGAACCAATGTTCTATCTGGCGCGCCACTTCCGAACCTTGCGGCAACCCTAACGTTCCCAAAGAACCGACTAATTTGTGAGCTTGAGACTGGGCTTCTTGGCGCAGTTCGCCCTCCAAGCTTCCGTTTTTCAGTTGAGCGATCGCGCGATCGAATATCGCCACCTTTTCTATAAAATTAGCTTTTAAATTTTCCCGCATTTGGGCAATCGCATTCAAGACTTTGAGACGGCGCTCGTCTTTATTTAATTCCTGGCTCGACCCGCTGGATGCAGTAGATAAAGTCTCTTGAGTTTTAGCAGTTTCTGCCGTTTCCTGCCCAACTTGTGGGCTCTCAATCTCCTCCGGCAGACTTTTGAGCCGATAGCCCAATCCGTACACAGTTTCCACTAAATCTACAGTCATCCCGGCTGCTTTCAGCTTCTGCCGCAGCCCCTTGATGTGAGCAGTAACGGCTTCTTCTTGAGGAAATTCGCCGGCCGACCAAATGCGATCGAGGATGGCGCTGCGACTGAAAATGCGCCGAGGATTTCTCAGGAAAAGTTCTAGCAAATTGTACTCTTTAGGAGTCAAGTGCAGCACTTTTTCGGCATAAGTTACTTCCGTAGTGTCCGGGTTGACTTGCAGTTTTTCCCATGTCAAATTTGTACTTGACAAAGTTGCCTTACCCCGGCGCAGCAAAGCCCGAATTCGAGCGATTAATTCTTCGAGATTAAAGGGTTTGACCACATAATCGTCTGCACCGGCCTCTAAACCTTGGACTCGATCGTTGCTGCTATCTAGCGCTGTCAGCAGTAATATCGGCATTTGGCAGCCGGACGATCGCAATTTTCGACACAAACTAATGCCGTCGAGTTTAGGAATCAGCACATCCAAAACAATCAGGTCGTAATCGTATGCCTGCACCAAATGCAACGCTGTTTCACCGTCTGCTGCCGCATTCACATTGTAATTGTGAGACTCCAGCGCTTGAGTTAGCAAACTGACTGTAACTGTGTCATCTTCTACCAGCAGGATTTTCATAAACGTCACCTGTCCTTCCAACTATTATTGGAATTTTTTAGAGGTTTTTGGGGCTAATTAAATAGCCTTTTTACAACTGAATGGAAAAATTCCCCACCTTCAGTATAACAAATATTATTCTTGAAATAGTATAAGTGTCAATTATTCTTGTGATTTTATTTGTTTTCCTATCGTAATATTTCATTAGATTCTGGCTTGGATTTTAGGGCTTTTTGGACTTCAACGCCTGCTGAATTTTTTGAATCAAATATTGCGAGGAATCTTGATTTCTCACTAAATCTTCCAACTCGGAAGCCGCCACTTCTGTGTGTTCTATTTCTCGAACTAAAGAATCAGGGGTAACACTTTTTATGACTCCCAAAGGTTCTTGGATAGCGGTCAACGAATTGAAATTTTTTTCCGCTATTAATTCTTCCAACTCTAATAGGGCCATTTCGGCGCGATCGATCTTGATAGTCACGGATTTAGCCACATTAGCACCCGCTCTTGCTGCCTCCGTGAGTTCGTGAACTCGAAGTTTAAATCGGCTGGCAATTTGCTCCATTTGAGTCCCCAATTCAAAAGTTTTACTTGCCAGTCTGCCAATTTCTAGACTCACTTTGCTCAGGCCGCTAGGCTGACTTCCCATTTGATTGGTAACTACAGCCACCTGTACTGCTAAATGCCTGACTTGTTCGATCGCCTCCCGGATGGTTCGGGAAGTGCGGTTAACCGTTTCTAAATCATTAGCTATGGCTTTGCCCACGCCCAAAATTTTATCTGTATTGTTGCAAATAGAATTAGCACCTTGAAAAGTAGCTTGAAATGCTTGGCGACCTTCCGAAGAAATCAGTTTTGCAATCCTCACAAATCGCTGATTCATTTGAGCAATTTCTTCAGCTTGTTTGACCAGCGCCGCTTGATGGGAATTCGGATTGACCTGGGATTTTTCTGCTTGACGTTGGTAGCTTTTTAAAAGTTCCTTACATTCATGAACTTTCGCTCTTTCTTGTTGAATCAGCGCCAAATACTTGTGTCTTTCTAGTCTGTATTTTTGAATAGCTTTGTTGGTTTGTGCTAAAATCTTTGACTGGGCAATCACCAGAGTATGAATGTTCAAAAGGCGGTGGCTCTGGTCTTCCATTACCACAATTATCGGTTCATAAATTAAGTCTCTATGCCTGTTGAAAGACGCTTGGACAGCATCGTCAATTTTCCAGTTTTCCGAAAGCAGCAAAGGCGGAATTCTAATAAAATCTAACAAGGCTCGAATCGGGTGTGACCCGTAAAGTTCTACGCGATCGGGAAAACTCATTTGCTCTCGAAATTTGACGCGAGAAATCATGCCCAATACCTGTGATTCATGAGTAATAATGACTCCCGGCAGGTCGGGTTCTTGCTCAAATCTTTCAGCCACTACCTGTCCTAGAGTTGCAGCGCTCACTTGGAAGTCGTGACACGGCAGATGTCCGATCGTGAAATCGGGGGTGAGTTGAGTTGGATTGCTCATTTACCCGGATAGTGTTAAGTACAAGTTAACAAATTATATATTAATATTATAGCTGGCAAAAGTATAGTCATTTATAGACATGGGGGGCGTTAAGTCCCTCCCCTTTCACTTTTGCTTTGAGCGGATCGACCCGCCTCGGCTGAACTACGCAGCTCCCTATCCCATTGCGGAACGCATTTGGGATTGCTTTTCTGAGAATATTGTACGCTGCATTCACATCGGAATTAATTAGCTGACCACTCGACGTTTTGTACAAACCCCGCTTAATCCGTTTACCAGTAAACACAGGCTCTTTTTCTGTTTTTCCATAAACAGGAATTGGGTCTAAACCTAAAAAACTGGATCGGGATGTGTAGGATTCTTCCTGCACAATTACTGTGATTCCCGCCAACCGAGCTTTGTACTCCAACATTTCAATTAATCGAGAGTGAGGAATACTAACAAAGTTTTGATTGGTTTGCTTCCCTAACTCGATTTCTGTTTTCCACTGCGCGTTCTTGCCAATTACTAGCGTCCCAATCTGCTTGGTGAGCAAAAGGTTAATAATTAGACGGCTAGCATGATGTAAGTAATTATCAACTTTTTGATAGCGACAGCGAGTTAAGCGCTGAATCCGGGGTGAAGTTTTGCGATTCCCTTTTAAGTGGGATTGCAATCGTGCTTTCCGCTTGTTGTAGAACTGGTTAATCGATTTCAATGGTCGCCCGTTAATCAACAAAGGGATAAATCCCGGTTGATTTGAAGTTAACGCCACTAAATTATCCAGTCCCAAATCAATACTAGCTACAGAGTTGGCATTGCCAAGGGTGGACTCCGCTTCATCATAAATCACCTCAATTACATAGGAATCACATTTCGGAACCAGTCTAACTTGACAAATCTGGTTGGGATTGAGTTGGGTTTTAATTGAAAGTTCAGTGCCGGAAAGTTTAATAATTCCTTTCTTCAACTGTTTGCTGCTAATTGCTTGAATCGTGTATACTAGAAGGTTTCGCCCTTTAGTCTTATCTTTGTACTTTGGCAATTTTGGGCTACCCGTGAATCTTGAAGAGTCAGCTTTGTAAGCTTTAACGGCTTCAAAAAACGATTTCCAATTCTTGTCTAGCACCATCAAGATTTGCTGACTAACTTTAGCAGGCAAAGCCTTGTATGCTTCATGAGACTTCATCAATCGGTTCATTTCGTTATAACTGACATAACCCCATCCATAAATAAAGCTCTGACGAATGACGTAATTGGCGGCATTGTAGAGGTTTTTGGACTTGAAAGCTAGTTCGTCTATTTGGGCGAAACGGTGTTCCGTGGATTTAATGATGTGCCTCTCTGTTAGCTGCATTTGAGACTTCCCTTCTTTGGGCTGTGCGTATTTCTTGTTCAACACTCATAGCGATATGATACCATTCTTGTTTATAATGGCTTATAAACTCAACGAAGTTTTACAATACTGGAATAAGATTGTTGAAAGTAGTCAACGACCCAGCACGGAAGTGACTGGGCTTCGGGCCTAAAACTTCATTTTTAGTTGACCAGCCTGACACCTTTGATGTCTAGGTTTTTTGAGTAATGACACCAAGCGGATGCGTAGCTAGTCCCCTGTTCTGTCGTTAAGGGTTAAACATTTTTATTTGGGTTAAGGACGTACCATTAGCCGAATCAGCTCAGAAAACAAAGGCGCGTGCTAACTTCACCCCAGCAATGGGAGTGGAATTGCTTAGTTTCCCTCAACAACCCGGTTCACAAACACAACCAGAAGCGATCGATTATACAGCCCTATCCCTTCCCCCTGTTTCCTCCTACCGCTTTCGCGCTCGTAAAACGCTGAAGTGGGGGTTACTCGCCCAGAAGAAAGAGGACAACTATAGGGAAAAATTAACTCTCTGACCCTGGGGCCTTCTATTACCTAGTGTCTGACTATTGTCATCTCAAGTCTGTTGGATCGGCCACGCCAGTTGTCCCACGGGTTCCGTCCTCACAACAGGGGCATTCATATTTTGTTCTTTAAAACAACCGGGAAAATATCTAGATTGAATCCCCAATGATAAAATGTTGATGGCTGGCAATAACCTTGCGCTGCACAAGTCTTGGGGGATGTCAGCTTCCCC